>JAQVYO010000137.1 GCA_028708585.1 Oscillospiraceae bacterium | reverse complement strand
GGTGAAGCATACTCCGGCATGATAAACATGGAGACGATGCCAAGCGCACCTCCAAACACACCGCATATGATGGGAATATATTTGTTGTCTAAAGCGGTGATTTTAAAAAGTTGTGCCACCATATAACAGATTACCGTAATGGAAGCGACTGCGGTAAATCCGAAATCCATACGGGTAGTACCTCCTTGTTTGCGGACGCGCTCTGCTGCACCGAAAGGCCAAAAGCAGGATAGTATTTCAGCGCTTTTGGCGTTGGCGAAGAGCGGCCTATGGTTTATAGCTAGAAGATGTGCAAGAAGCAAAACCAGGTTCAACGCCTCCCAACCTGATTTGCCGGTATCCCGTTTCCCATATGCTTTGCCGCAGAAGTCCCCTCTGATATTTGACCATGCTGCCTCAAGGCGAAAAACCGCCCCCTGAAATTTGTAAAAACCGGGGCGTACTCCCCCACGCGCCGCATTGCCCTTTGTGCGGCCATGCGGTCTTTGCCATTCCCGTCCCCGGCTTAGGTACAGGGGGCGTATCCAACACACCGGTATTCTAAATATTATTCCTGATCTTGGGGAGCAGAGATTCTCTGCCCGTTTTATTCATCTGCTCACGGCGCCAAACGAAACCTTGACGGTACAAAACAGGGAAGGGGGGCAGCCCCTGGCCGGAGCAAAACACGGTGTTCGGATACGCCCCCCTATATCTATGCGGAGAGCGGATGGATGATGCTGACAGAAGTTTTAACGATGTTACTGTTCTGACCTAGTTGGCATCGAAGGATGGATTGATAAAGTATATGTTTTTCTCATCCATGCGTTCTTTTGCAAGGCGAAGTCCCTCGCCAAACCGCTGAAAATGTACTACTTCACGTTCTCTTAGAAAACGGATGACGTCTTTGACATCCGGGTCGTCGCAGACCCGCAGAATATTGTCATACACAACCCGCGCTTTTTGTTCCGCGGCAAGATCTTCGGTTAAGTCGCAGATGGTATCTCCCTTCACTTGCATTGAAGCGGCGTTGAATGGGTATCCGGCCGCGGCGGAGGGATACACGCCGGTGGTGTGGTCAATGAAATAGGCGCCGAAATTGCCCTCCTGGATTTGCTGTTCATTTAGATTTCTGGTAAGCTGATGAACAATGGTTCCCACCATCTCCAAGTGGCCCAATTCGTCCGCACACGCATGATGTCGATGAGTCCCCGCTGTGCTTTCTGTGCAGAATGGTTTATTTGCCCGGCGAGGTGCTGGAGGGTACTGGGCTTTCTTTGGGAAGATGGGGATATAGAAAAAGTTCAAATTCATCTGGAGAATGGTGCCAGCGGCCGCTTATCTCCTTAATGTAAATTACTTTGTTTAGCAGTTGCTTGAGCAGCGCGTTTTTTGCCCCGGCTGTTGGCAGCATCCAATAAAGGTCGCAGAGCTGCACGTTGTCCGGGCCGTTCCAGCGGCGTTTCGATTCACGCCGGACGTTTTCCATCTCTGCGGAAAGCGCTTGATATTCCTTTTTTGCCGTTTCCGTTTTCTCTTTGAGAAGGCGGCTTCGTTCCAAAAACAGTTCTTTCGAATATATTCCTTCTTCCAGAAAGCAGCAAAGTCGGTTGTGCTGTTTTTCAAGAGAGAAAAGGATGGCTTCCTGATTTTTCAGTGTCTTTCTTACCTGCTCTTCCGGGCCATAAGGAGCGGAACGCTGTGCGGCTGCAACATGAATCTTATATGCCGAGAGCCATTTTGAAAGCGCCGATAAGATGCGATTTTCCAACAAGTTCAATGAAACGCTGATGTTGCCGCAGTCTGGGTTGGGGCAAATAACGGTATCCGGCCGGCCTTGGCCTTTTGGATAGGGCCGGCGGACCATGCTTCGGCCGCATTTTCCGCAAAATACGAGCCCTCCCAATGGATTTTTGACTGGCCGATCCTTGCCCAATGGCATGGAGGGAATTGTATTTCGATATGCCTGAGCGGCTTTGAATACCGCTTCTTCCACAATTGCCTGGTGCAGGCCGTCCGTTAGCGTCTGCGATTCCGGACTTGCCCTGGGCCGCGTGGTTACCACAAGGCCCTCTGTCATTTTTTTGACCACCGGACGCGCATTCCAGCGAATTTTTCCGATATAAACCGGGTTTTTCAGCATATCACGGATGCTATTGGCCGACCACAATCCGCCTTTGCTGGCGGGAATGCCCATGGCATTGAGCTTTCGGGCGATCAACGTGGCGCCAATCCGCCGTTTGGTTCCGTCTGGCGCGTTCTCCCCTTGGGTATACAGCGCAAAAATCATGGAAACGACAGGCGCTTGTTCCGGATGCGGCTCCAATGTGTATCCTTTTCCATCAGAGAGTTTTTTTCGTAAATATCCATATGGGGGAGAATTGGCTACATATTTTCCTTCTTTCGCGGAAGCCATGCGCCCCTGCTGAAGGCGCCGGTTGATGGTTTTGTATTCCCGTCGGGACATGAAAAGCCCAAATTCAAAATATTCCTCATCAAATTCGTTGGAAGGGTCATAAATCTTTAAGGGAGTGATGATTTTTGTGCCAGAATATTTAAATGTTCTAGCAACAATTCCCTGGTCAATGGTATCGCCGCGGGCAAGACGTTCCACTTCCATGACCAAAACTCCATTCCAGATGCCCTGTTCCACTTCCGACAAAAGACGCTGCATGACCGGCCTTGCGGAGATGGTTTCTCCGGAAACCATCTCTCGGTAAAGTTCTTGGATGGGAAGGCACAGCTTCCGAGCAAGGGAAAGAAGCGTTTTTTCATGCCTTGCCAGCGTTTCGCCTTCTCCTTGGGCCTCCGCTTCCGCATCCGTTCTGGATTTTCTCAGATAAATACAATATTGTTCCATGTACTTCGATTTTCCTTTCCAATGAAAAGAGATCGGCTTTGTGCTTTTTTAATTTTTTTGTATTTCCAAGAAAAGTATAGTATGAAATCCGCTGGTTGAGAACTATCGAGGCCTCTCAGTTCATGGGACAATCGAGCTGGCGAATATGATAAAGGGGGAGGTGCTTTTCCAATGAACGGAAAGAGGGAAAACAGCGCGGTTGTGGAAACACTGAAAATCGGAGGAACCAAGATCAAAATTTGTGTGGAAAATTGCAGAGATCGATCTCCGGAGGAAATTTCCATGCTGCTGGATCAAATTGTGCAGCAAACGGTTTGTTCCGTGCCTTGGTCTCTACAGCGTCCGCGCTGCAACGAGGATCAGGAGCCGTAATCTGTTTCACTGGATGTTGCGCTTGAGGTCATATTTTATAAAAATCCCGTCTTTTCAGCTAGTAAATTGTTGAGAATTAAGAAAAATTGTTTCTCATCGGAAAAAGGTTGCATTTTGTTTGATAAACCGATACACTAAACTTGTGTAATCCAGCGAAGCTTATAACCGGCCTTTGTGCCGGCTTTGTGTGTTTTGCGCCTTCGGTAACCGTCAGCGGGAAAGTAAGAGGTTTTCCAGGCGGTTTTTGCTGTCTTTCTGCCGGAGCCCTGTGTGATTTTCCCATGGCCGGGATTTCATAAAAGGACGTTGTGCAAGCAGCACTGCGCCCTTTTTGTGTTCTATCCACGCAGTTTGAACAGGTTCCTGCAACCTACTACAGTTATCATTTATGGCTGATATTGAGAGCAAACACAAATGGATAAGAAACAGATAAGCCGCCGTTAACTTTGCCGATGGTTCATGTGAAAAGCGCTACAAAGCAGGAAACAAATTGGGGGGACATGGAATGAAAAAAACAAAGCAGCTTTACGAGGGAAAGGCAAAAAAAGTTTTTGCAACGGAAGACGAACAATATTGTATCGTGGAATACAAAGACGATGCCACTGCCTTTAACGGACAAAAGAAAGGAACGATTCAAGGAAAAGGCGCCATTAATAATCGGGTAACCAATCGGCTGATGAAGCTTCTGGAGGAAAAGGGCGTACCTACGCATTTTGTGGAAGAATTGTCCGAAAGGGAAACGTTGGTCAAAAAGGTTTCCATTATTCCGCTGGAAGTGATCGTGCGCAACATTGCGGCCGGCTCTCTGGCAAAACGGCTGGGCCTCCCGGAAGGCACCCATCTTTCCGGCACCGTTTTGGAATACTGCTATAAAGACGATGCGTTAGGAGACCCCATGGTAAATGAATCTCATATTCGGGTGATGGGCTGGGCGTCCGAAGACGAGTTGCGCGTTATCAATGGTTATGCATTGGAAATCAACCAGGTTCTTTCGGATTTTTTGAAGGATCTCGGCATTGTGCTGATTGATTTTAAGCTGGAATTTGGCAAAACCAAGGACGGAACCATTATTTTGGCGGATGAAATTTCTCCCGATACTTGCCGGTTCTGGGACAGCACCACCGGGGAAAAGCTGGACAAGGACCGTTTCCGCAGAGATCTTGGCAATGTGGAGGGAGCATACCGCGAGGTTATGAAACGCCTTATGGG
>JAQVYO010000136.1 GCA_028708585.1 Oscillospiraceae bacterium | reverse complement strand
TGCCGTTTCCGAGTGATTTGGACATTTTGCGGCCTTGGGCATCTCGCACCAGTCCGTGGATAAACACGGTGTGGAATGGAACCTGTTTCGTATGTTCCATGCCGGAGAAAATCATCCGGGCGACCCAAAAGAAAATAATATCATAGGCGGTAACCAGCACGTCCGTTGGATAGAAATAAGCCAGATCCGGGGTTTTATCCGGCCAGCCCAGCGTGGAAAAGGGCCAAAGGGCGGAAGAAAACCATGTGTCCAGAACGTCCTCATCCCGTTTAATGCGGGTGCTTCCGCAGGCTTCGCACCGATCCGGATCGGTGCGGCTGACGGTAATATGGCCGCAGTCGTCACAGTACCAGGCAGGAATTTGATGGCCCCACCAGAGTTGGCGGGAAATGCACCAATCATGGATGTTTTCCATCCAATTCAAATAAATTTTAGAAAATCGCTCGGGGACAAATTGAATTTTTCCATCGCGGACCACCTGGATGGCTTCTTTGGCCAACGGTTCCATTTTGACGAACCATTGGGCGGAAATCATTGGTTCGACATCCGCGCCGCACCGGTAGCACGTGCCGACGCTGTGCGGATGCTCTTCCACTTTCAAAAGAAAGCCCAATTCTTCCAGATCGTGAACCACTGCTTTCCGGGCTTCATACCGGTCAAGCCCCTGATATTTTCCGCCGTTTTTATTGATGACGCCTTTTTCATCTAAAATGCAGATGGAAGGTAGGTTTTGGCGCAGGCCAACTTCAAAGTCGTTGGGATCGTGGGCAGGGGTCATCTTGACACAGCCAGTTCCAAAGGATCGATCCACATATGCATCGGCCACAATGGGAATTTCCCGGTCCATGAGCGGCAAACGAACGGTTTTGCCCACCAGATGGGCATACCGCTCGTCATCCGGGTGAACGGCCACGCCGGTGTCTCCCAGCATGGTTTCCGGCCTTGTGGTGGCCACAACCACATAAGTGTCCGAATCGGTCACAGGATATTTGACGTACCAGAATTTACCGGGTTTGTCCTCATGTTCCACTTCTACGTCGGACAAGGCGGTGACGCATTTCGGGCACCAGTTTACAATCCGGCTTCCCCGGTAAATCAGGCCTTTTTCATACAGGGAGACAAACACCTCCCGGACAGCCTTAGAGCAGCCCTCGTCCATCGTAAAACGCTCCCGTTCCCAATCACAGGAAGCGCCCAGCCGTTTGAGCTGATTGATGATCTGGCCGCCATATTTGTTTCTCCATTCCCAGACGCGCTCGATAAATTTTTCTCGGCCCAGATCATAGCGGGTGAGACCTTCTTCCCGCAGTTTCTCTTCCACTTTGATCTGCGTGGCAATCCCCGCATGGTCGGTGCCGGGGATCCAAAGGGCGGCATAGCCCTGCATGCGCTTGGTGCGGATGAGAATATCCTGCAAGGTATCGTCGCATGCATGGCCGATGTGCAGCTGAGCCGTCACATTGGGAGGCGGGATCACGATGGTAAAAGGCTTTTTATCGGGATCGGCGACCCCGCGAAAACATCCATTTTTCAGCCATAAATCATAAATATGACCCTCCACAACCTTGGGGTCATACACTTTGGGCAATTCCTTTCTCAAAACGTTCCACTCCCTAAAACGGTATAATCTTCCTAAAGTATGCAGGCAAAATGCAGCGGACGGCAGGCGCGGTACTGGCCGAGACCACGGAAAAGCCCGGCTGCTGAATGAGAATACCCTCATCGCTTTTTTTGAGGCAGCCGGCGATAAGGTGACGCTTCCGGACCGTTACTGAGGAAAACCGCCGGAATTTTTCCCGGTATCTTTTCCATTTTGCCGGTCTTCAGCCACTTGCTTTTCTTCGATCTTTTTTCGAGTATCTTCCGCCATTCTTTTTTGCAGCGCTTCTAGAATGGGAAATTCGGATGCGCGCTCCGCGCCATAGGTCTGATTTAATGTATATTCCAGAGGAATCCAGGTGGAAAGGTCGCATTCATTGTGCTGCATCACCGCTTCCAGCTGGTCCAATGCCTTGTAAAGTCTGGCCTCCCGGGTTTTTTGCTCATCCATCTCTTGAAAAAGGCCGGCAAGACGCTTCTTCTGAGGCTCTGGAAGAAGATCCAGCAGGGAATGGACCGCTTCCGTTTCAACCGACCGGTCAGTTTCAGTTTTAAAAAAGACAGGGATATCCCCCGTGACCGCTTCTCCAATATCGTGAAGAATACACATGCGCAGTACCCGGCCAAAGGATACATCAGGTATTTCCTCTTCCAGCAGCAATGCAAACATGGAAATCCGCCAGGAATGAGCGGCTACCGTTTCCCGTATGCCGACGCTAGTCCAGCAGTGGCGGGGATAGCTTTTCAGAGGTTCTAGTTTTCCAAGAAAGCGAAGGAGCTGATCCGCTGTCAAGGACAGTCCTCCCTTCATATGGCGATTGGCCGGCTGAGCGGCCAATCCATAAAAATGAATTCATATGCTGGTATCATAACAATATTTTTCCCATCTGTAAAGCCTGACAATACTCTCTGATCGTGATTTTTACAAAATTGGACAAAAATAGTTTCGATCCGCCTCTTGAACGGCCACCAGCCGGCAGATCGGTGTTCCCGCAGCGAAAAATTTGGCTTCATAATCTGTGGGCAAATCCGCATACCTGCCGGAATGCAGGTTGTAGGTGAGGCTGGATATCCGGAAACCCGCCGCCGGAAATTCGTCAAGAGAAAAGTCGAATAATGGGCGGTTATCTGTTTTAAATCGGATTTCCCCGCCTATACGCAGCACCTTGCGGTATTCCATAAGAAATGAGCGAAAGGTGAGCCGCCGTTTTGCGTGGCGGTTGCCCGGCCAAGGATCGCAGAAATTGATATATATGAGGTTCACTTCGTCCGGCGCAAAGAAATCCGGCAGCCGGGCGGCGTCCTCGGACAGGAAAAACACGTTGGACAGGCCCAGAGCGGTGACCCGTTCCATCGCGACTACCATGGCTTCCGGCACACGTTCCACGGCAACGAATAATATTTCGGGATTTGCCGCGGCAATCTCTGCCGTGAACCGGCCTTTGCCACAGCCCAGTTCCACATGCAGAGGACATCCGGGGGAATGAAGTTCCCTCCAGCGGCCCCGCAGGTTTTCAGGATCTTGTATCCAGATCGCGCCGCAGCGCGCCAATCGTGGAATCAAATTTGGCTTTTTGCGCATTCTCATTTCGGAGGATGCCTCCTTTTTCCTTAAAGGTAATAAACGGAAAGCGGCGCCCGAGGGCGGCCTGCTCAGCCAGTACATTAGTATATAAGAAGCACCGCTTGCGGGCAAGCCCCAAAAGCGCAAGGCATCTCAGCCAAGCAGTTTTTTGCGGGCTTAAAAAATTGTAGATAAAAAAGCTTGACAAAAGAAAAATGATATACTATACTAAACTAGTTGTTAAAGTGTACGAATTGATTCACATGTATTTGTAAATCATGTTTTCGTTTCATGGTTGCAAAGATATGTGATTTTTTTTACACAATAATACCATACTAAATAACCAGTAATGTTTTAAGGAGGGTATCTTGATGAATACAGGTACAGTAAAATGGTTTAACGAAAGCAAAGGTTTTGGGTTTATTTCCAATGACGATGGCGGAGATGATGTGTTTGTGCATTTTTCCAGCATCGTGTGTGATGGATTTAAAACGCTGACAGAAGGGCAGAAAGTTACCTTTACGGTGGAGCAGGATCCTAAAAACAGCAGCAAGCTGCGCGCCGCCAACGTCCGCGTCATATCATAAAGAACAATTCCAAAACGGATAGAAAACAAGGGTGCGCTTGCTGTTTTGCGAGTGTTCCCTTGTTTTTTCCTGTTTTGAGAAAGAAACCGCATTTCCCCGGAAATGTGGCGGAACAACATGCATGTTTTTGCACCTGGTCTCGCAATCAAAAAAACATCATGTCTAGAAGGCGCCTTGTTTCGCTTTTGGGATTGAATTCCTTTGCGGGAGGAGCAAGGAAAAACAAAACGGGAGGTTTGCCAGCATGACTGAAAAAAATGAAAACCCGAACGCCTGCTTGATCTGCGGCGCGCCTTTGGTTTATAGGGACAGGGCCGAGCCGATGGAGTGTGCCATTTGCCATCAGACGGCAGAGGGCAATGCAAGTTGCCAAACCGGGCATTTTGTCTGTGATTCCTGCCACAGCATGTCCGCTTTGTCCGCGATCCGTTCTATTGGATTGCAGACAAATGCAAAGGATCCCCTTGTCATTGCAAAGCAGATGATGAACCATCCCATGGTGCATATGCATGGCCCGGAACATCATGTGCTGGGGGGAGCAGCCATGCTGGCCGCATACCGAAACTGCGGCGGAACTCTGAACCTGGAAGAGGCGCTGGAGGAACTGGAAAAGCGAGGGAAAAAGATTCCCGGCGGAACCTGTGGGTTCTGGGGCTGCTGCGGCGCGGCCCTCAG
>JAQVYO010000135.1 GCA_028708585.1 Oscillospiraceae bacterium | reverse complement strand
GGAAAGGATTGAGGAATAAATATTATTCATCTCGATGGCCTGCCGCACTTCAATCAGAACATCCTCCAAAAGATCCTGATCTTCTTCATACAGCGTAATAATCCTTCCCCGGAGAATTTTTTCCAGCGTGACCTCGTTGGCTTTTAGAGACGTGTTAAAATACACCAGGGATTTTTCCAGATTAAGCAGCTGAATGAGTTCCTTGTTCCGCTGGGATTTGTACAGCTTCATCTGCATATAGGAAGTCAGCTTATCAATTTGTTTCAGATACTGCAAATAACGTCCGGAAGAACGCAGTAGCAAATGAAAAATGAAGCTGGTTTTTTGCGATGTTTTTGCGTTCTTTACCAACCCATCCTGAAATTCCCGAATGATGGGAATTTCCTTCAGGCAGACTGTGATGATGTTCTGATCGGTGACAATAATACCCAGCGGAAGCGTATAATAGGCTGGCGCGTCTCCTTCTTTTTCTTCCACGGGAACGTCCACGATAATCAATGTCTGCCCGTCCTCCATATCAATCCGGGAGGTCTCCTCCTCGTCAAGCGCCGCTCGCAGAAAATCCTGCTCCACATGGAGGGCTTCCGCCACTCGGTTCAATTCTTCCTCGGTGGGATATATAAGACTGACCCAAACGCCTTTTTCAAAAGTCTGTATACGAGTCATTTTCCCATCTACGGTTTTATGCAGCGAAAGCAACTTCCATCACATCCTTTTCTATTCTCTTTATGAAAGGCGGGGACGCGAGTTCTCGCGCCCCCGGTTGATGTCGATATTCTTTCTGTTACCGGTTAAAAATCTTAAAAATATCGTCAAAGGGATCCGGTTCGCTGTTTTCCTGCCCTTCGCCAACTTTTTTAGCCGCGGAACTGAACGGCTCGGACGCGGCAGCGGCAGGGCCTTCCGTCTCGTCAAAACCGGTGGCAATCACTGTAACGCGAATTTCATCTTCCATTTCAGCATCAAAAGTGGCGCCGAAGATAATCAGAGCATCTTTATGGGCGGCCTGCTGCACCAGATTTGCCGCCGTTTCCACTTCTTCAAGACCAATATCCATGCTGCCGGTCACATTGACCAAAACGCCTTTGGCGCCGTTGATGGAAGTCTCCAGCAAGGGACTGGAAATGGCCAGTTTCGCCGCTTCTTCCGCTTTGTTTTTGCCTGCCGCCCGGCCTACACCCATATGCGCAAGACCCGCATCCTTCATAATTGCAGTAACATCCGCAAAGTCCAGGTTGATAAAGCCGGTATTTTTGATCAAATCGGATATGCTCTGCACCGCCTGGCGCAGCACATCGTCCGCAATATCAAACGCATTGGCAAAGGTAATCTTTTGGTCCACCGCATGCTTTAAGCGTTCATTGGGGATGATGACCAGTGAGTCTACCCGTTTACGCAGATCCTCAATTCCCTGTTCTGCCTGCTCCATGCGCCGGCGGCCCTCAAAATGAAACGGCTTCGTAACAACGCCCACCGTCAGAATCCCCTGCTCCTTGGCCACATCAGCCACAATGGGCGCGCCCCCGGTTCCCGTTCCGCCGCCCATGCCGGCAGTAATAAAGACCATATCGGTTTGCTCCAAAGCCTTGGCAATCTGGCTTCTGCTCTCTTCCGCCGATTTCTTGCCCACCTCAGGGTCGGAACCCGCGCCTTGGCCATGGGTCAGCTTTTCCCCAATTTGTATTTTAAAAGTAGCAGTGGAAACGGATAACGCCTGCTTGTCCGTATTCACTGCAATAAAATCAACGCCCTTTGTGCCCGATTGCACCATTCTATTTACCACATTGCTTCCGCCGCCGCCAATTCCGAGCACTTTAATGTTCACAACACTATCCGGCCCTGTCTCCACACCAAAAGCCATTGTTTTTCCTCCTATCGTCACCTTTTCAAAATTCGTATTTATAACCCGATTTATCAAAAAATATGTATTTATTTATTCACGATGAAATGTGCAATTTATTTTATTCTATGCTTATTTTTTAACGAGGTCAATAGCTCTTCCAGTTTTTCTGTAAACTTTTGTTTCCAATATAAATATTTGAATTCGTTTTCTCGGTATTTTCTTCCCCCTTCCAAAATCAGGAAAAAGGGATGAAGTGTGCAATGTCGGCGGTAAGATCAATACTGCCTTTTTCATTGCTCTGAATCTGCTCCAAAACCCGCGCCAGGAACTCCGTTTTATAATTCAAATCGCTGTTAGGGTCCAGTTTGATGGTAAAACGGTTTTCATACCGCAGCCATGTGGCGCCCGCGTCGGACAGGTTGATTTCTTTGATATGGCTGATGAGTTTTTTGTCGGATAAAAGTTCGATAAGCGTCAGCAGATAGGTCCTTTGACTGTCCTGTTTTAAGGTCAGGTAGCTGCCCTGCACCGGGGAAAGAGGTTCAATGCCCACAATATTCGCGCAGGTACCGGGATCTTCCTTCTTCTTTTCCAGAAGTTTTCCCTTTTGATCCATCAGCCAATAGGCTTGATTCGACTCAATGACCGCCACAGGCTGCGCTTCCGTCACCGTAATCACCAGCATATCCGGCAGCCTGCGCCGGATCATAATCTGGTCCAAGTAAGGCAGCTGCTTAAACATTCTGCTGATTGCGTTGAATTTATTGACCAAAAAGAGGTTGTCTCCCTTGGAAATACCGGAGGCCGCCATGATCTGGTCTCCGGTATATTTTTGCGCTCCCTCCACCTGGATGGTATCCACTTTGAAAAAGACAATACAGCCTGCCACCATGGCAACGCAGATAAAAAGGACAGAGAGAAACTGATACAGAAAACCAGGACGTCTCCTGCCGCCCCGCCGCTTACGGGATTTTCTACTTTTTCTCTGTGCCATAGCTGTGCCTTCCTTTTTCAAAGTGTTTCCCCATCTTCTGTTCGCCAAATGGCTGCGCCCAAACTTCTCAAGGTTTCATCCAGATCCTGATAGCCCCGGTCGATATGGCCGAGTCCCGTAATCCGGCTGTCGCCTTCGGCGCCCAGCGCCGCCACCACCAGAGCCGCTCCGCCCCGGAGATCTGTCGCCCTTACCGAAGCCCCCCGCAAAGTGTTTACACCACAGACCACAGCCACCCGGCCTTCCACACGGATATCCGCGCCCATGCGCATAAGCTCCGCCACATGACGGTACCTGTTTTCAAAAATATTTTCAACAAACACCGTTGTTCCTTGGCTTTTTGCCAAAGCTGCCATCAACGGAGCCTGCGCATCGGTTAGGAACCCCGGATAAGGTGCCGTTCGAATGGGCCGCACCCCGAAAAGCGGTTTGGTGCAGGAAATAAACACGCGCTTCGGGTCGCTGCGGATATAGCAGCCCGCCTCAATCAGCGTTGCCGTTACGGTGGATAATTGCCTGTAGTCCACATCCTCTATCTCCACTTCTCCTCCCGCGGCGGCAACCGCGGTCAGATAGGTGGCGGCAACAATCCGGTCCGCCATAACCCGATAGCTCAGTTCATGAAAGGGATATCCCCCTTCTATAATAATGGTGGAACTGCCCGCCCCCTGGATGCGTGCCCCCATGGCAATCAGGAAATTCTGCAAATCCGCAATTTCCGGTTCCCTGGCGGCATTGGTAATTACGGTTACGCCTTCGCTGCCGCAGGCAGCCAGCATGGTATTCTCCGTCGCGCCCACGCTGGGAATGGAAAGGTTGACCTCGCAGCCTCGCAGTTTGGGAGCAGCACAGTAGAGGCATCCGCTCTTCTCGTCAATTTCTGCGCCCAGCGCCCGAAGCGATGACAGGTGCAGGTCGATGGGCCTGCTGCCAAGTTCGCAGCCGCCCGGAAAGCTCATCACGGCCCGCCCTGTGCGGGCTAAGATGGCCCCCAAAAAAATGACGGAGGAACGCATTTCGCGCATCAGCTCATCCGGGATATCGCAACGGCTCATGGGATTTGAATCAACCGTAACCGTTCCTCCCTCCCGCTGAACCTTGCATCCCAAGTATTCTAAAATTTGTATGGAGGCAGTGACATCTTTCAGATCAGGGCAGTTATGTAAAACGCTTACTTTTCCGCTCATAATGGTTGCCGCCAAAATAGGCAGCACGCTGTTTTTCGCGCCGTGCACATGCACAGCGCCAGAAAGACGGTTTCCTCCGCTCACAAGAAATGCACTCATAGTTGTCTTCCCCCGCGTCTTCCCAAATTTGTTTTGACATATTTCAAACCTGGTTCAAACCATACTATGCAGTTGTTTTTTTTATTGTGCAGAGGCCCGGCTGTCAGGTTTTCCCCCTCAGCGGATCAGCTCCATGAGCGTTGAATACATACGTTCTTCCGCATCCGGAACAGCGACGGCGCCGGCGGCTCTTCGCATGGAAAGCAGCGTCTCCCGGTCGCCAAGCAGACGGGAAACTTCTTCAAATAGGGCTTTCCCACTGCATTCCGTTTCGGAAAAAAGCAAGGCGGCCCCCCTTTTTTCCAGCACTTTCGCATTT
>JAQVYO010000134.1 GCA_028708585.1 Oscillospiraceae bacterium | reverse complement strand
CGGCGGCATCTGGTGGTGAACCGGCTGCGGCCGCGGTGCCTGAAAAAACTGGGCGCCACCATTGACGACGCGATGGATTTCGTGGGCCTGCCTCTTCTGGGAGTTGTGCCGGAAGATGAACGGGTTATCTTGGCGGGCGCCCGGGAGGTTCCCCTGCTGCTGGCCGGAAAATCCCGGGCGGCAGCGGCCTGCCGGAACATTGCAGAGCGCATGGAAGGCCGGCGCGTTCCCCTCATGCGCATACGATAAGGGAAAAAAAACAAAAAAGAGCGCCCATGGCCGGAAGGATTCGGGGGAGCCGGCCGGCTTCAAAAGCGCGGGCGGATCTTTTCTCGGAAAAAACGGAATAATACGGACGTGCGATTTCCGCATATTAAATTTTAGGTGCGAAAGGTGGTTTTGTCATGAATATTGCGCTTATGTCCCATGAACGAAAAAAAGAGTTGATGGTGCAGTTTTGCATTGCATACTGCGGCGTCTTGGCCAAGCACACGCTTTGCGCCACCAGCACCACCGGCCGGCTTGTGTCCGAGGCCACCGGGCTTCCCATCAGCCTGTTTTTGTCTCATACCCACGGCGGCCGCCAGCAGATCGGCGCGCGCATCGCGTACAACGAAATTGATCTGGTGCTTTTTTTCTCGGACCCCCAGTCTACCGATATGGACGACGACCTCAAATATATCACCCGCCTGTGCGATCAGTACAACATTCCCTTTGCCACCAACGTGGCCACGGCAGAAATGCTGATTCACGGCCTGGAGCGGGGCGATTTGGACTGGCGGGATATTGTCAACCCGAAAACTACGCCGTTTACCGCCTAGATGGAAGCGGAACATAGGGCTGCAAACGCTTTCGTCCCGTTCTCGCGGGAGGAAAGCGTTTTTCCAATTCAAACGAATCATATTGGCCTTTGCAAACAGCGGACACTGGCTCAAAAGGCCGCTTTGCCGCGCAAGGCGTCTGAAAGGATGAAAAAGATGGCGTTACTCACCGGCGCACCCAGGGGGACCAAGGATGTGACCCCCGACGAAAGTTACAAATGGCAGTATGTGGAGGGAATTCTGCGCGAAACGGCCCGGGAATTCGGCTTTTCTGAAATCCGGTTTCCCACTTTTGAACATACCGAGCTGTTCATCCGCAGCGTGGGCGATACCACCGATGTGGTGCAGAAGGAAATGTATACGTTTTTGGACAAAGGCGGCCGCTCCGTCACTTTGCGGCCGGAGGGAACCGCATCGGTGGTGCGCAGCTTCGCGGAAAACGCCCTATATGGGTCGGGCCTGCCGGTGAAAGTCTATTATATCGCCCCCAATTTTCGCTATGAAAAGCCCCAGGCCGGCAGGCTGCGGGAGCACCATCAGTTCGGCGTGGAATATTTCGGGTCGGAACGGCCGGAAGCGGAAGCGGAAGTCATCGGAATTGCCGACACCTATCTTAAGCGGCTGGGACTCACCGGTCTGGAAGTGCAGATCAACTCCATTGGCTGCCGCCAGTGCCGACCAGGCTTCCACCAAAAGCTGAAGGAATATTTCCGCGCACACCAGGAAGAGCTGTGCCCTACCTGCCTGGAACGGCTGGAGCGGAACCCCCTGCGGATTTTGGACTGTAAAAACGAATCCTGCGCCCGGCTGGCGGCAGAGGCGCCGGTGGGCCTCGACTTTCTCTGTCCCGACTGCCGGGACCATTTTGAGCAGGTGCAGGAGTTTTTAACCGCCATGGGCATCTCATTTACGGTAAATCCCCAGATCGTCCGGGGGCTGGACTATTATATCCGCACGGTGTTTGAATTTGTGTCCAACGAAATCGGCGCCCAGGGAACCGTGTGCGGCGGCGGCCGGTATGACGGGCTGGTAGGCTCTATCGGCGGGAAGGACGCGCCCGGTATCGGCTTCGGCAGCGGGATCGAGCGGCTGCTTCTGGTGATGGAGGCCCGGGGGGTGGAGATTCCCAGGCCCCGGAGCTGCGACCTGTTTGTGGCCGCGCTGGGGGAAGCGGAAAGTTTTCCAGTCCAGAAGCTGGTGATGGAGCTGCGGCGCGCCGGCCTTGCGGTGGAACGGGATACCATGGGCCGCGGCCTCAAAGCCCAGATGAAATATGCCGGACGGATCGGCACCCGGTTCAGCTGCGTTGTGGGCAGCAACGAATTGGAACAGGGCGTTATCAAAATGAAGGACATGGACTCCGGCGTCCAGACCGACTGCCCCCTGGAGGCGGGAGCCATCTTGTCGCTTCTGCAAAAAGAAACAAAAACACCAAAGGAAAATCCGGAAAAATAAGATAGAATTAAAACTATTTGTATTTTGAAATAGAGATATTACAAATGGGATAAGAGGAGAAACGGCATGGAAACGCTAAAGAATTTTCACCGTACCCACTACTGCGGAACCCTCCGGCCCCGGGAGATTGGGCAGACGGTTTCCGTCTGCGGCTGGGTGCAGCGGATGCGCGACTTAGGCGGACTGATTTTTATTGATTTAAGGGATCGCACCGGCATTTTGCAGCTGGCTTTTGACGAGAAGACGCCCCGAGATATGTTTGAAAAGGCGTTTGCCGCCCGATCGGAGTATGTGCTGGCAGCCACCGGGGTGCTGAGGGAGCGATCCTCCAAAAATCCGGAGCTTCCCACTGGGGAGGTGGAGGTGGAGGTGACCGAGCTGCGCCTTCTGGCCAAATCGGAAACGCCGCCCTTTGAAATTTTGGAGGATTCCGGGGTCAACGAGATGCTGCGGCTCAAATACCGCTATCTGGACCTGCGGCGTCCGGATATGCAGCGGGCTATCGCCCTGCGGCACCGGATCGGCAAGGTGGCAAGAGACTATTTCGACGCCCGGGGGTTTTATGAAATTGAGACTCCCATGCTGACCAAGTCCACGCCGGAAGGGGCGCGGGATTATTTGGTGCCGTCTCGCGTCCACCCTGGAAAATTTTACGCGCTGCCCCAGTCGCCTCAGCAGTATAAGCAGCTGTTGATGCTTTCGGGGTTTGACCGGTATATGCAGATTGTCCGTTGCTTCCGGGATGAGGATCTGCGGGCGGACCGGCAGCCGGAGTTTACCCAGATCGACCTCGAAATGTCCTTTGTGGATGTGGACGATGTCATCGAGGTCAACGAAGGGTTTTTGAAGCGGGTGTTTCAGGAGATTCTGGGGGCGGAAATCCAGACGCCTTTCCTGCGAATGCCCTGGAAAGAGGCCATGGAGCGGTTCGGGTCGGACAAGCCGGATATGCGCTTTGGGTTTGAGCTTTGCGACGTGACCGATCTTGTGAAGGACTGCGGTTTTCAGGTTTTTGCCGGCCCGGCCCGGTCGGGGGGCAGCGTCCGGCTCATCAATGTGAAGGGCGGCGCTTCCTTCAGCCGGAAGGAGATCGATTCTCTTGCGGAATTTGTCAAGACTTACAAGGCCAGAGGCCTTGCCTGGCTGAAGCTTTCCGGTGGAAACAAAAGCTCCTCTTTTGCCAAGTTTTTAACCCCGGAAGAGTTGGACCGGATTCTGGAACGGGCCGGCGGAGAGGAAGGAGACCTGATTTTGGTTGTGGCGGATGCCTCCAACGAGACGGTGTTTTCCGCCTTGGGCGCCCTGCGCTGCGAATGCGCCCGGAGGCTGAACCTTTTGGATCCTAAAGAATTTCGGTTTTTGTGGGTCACCGAGTTCCCTTTGCTCACCTATTCCGAGGAGGAAGGGCGCTTTGTTGCGGAGCACCATCCCTTTACGGCGCCCATGGAGGAAGACCTGGCGCTTCTGGATACCGACCCGGGAAAGGCACGGGCCAAGGCATACGACGTGGTGCTCAACGGCACTGAGCTGGGCGGCGGTTCCATCCGGATTTTCCAGGCGGAGCTGCAGGAAAAAATGTTTTCCCTTTTGGGTTTCACAAAAGAGGATGCAAAGGCGCGCTTTGGGCATCTTCTGGAGGCATTCCGGTATGGCGCGCCGCCCCACGGCGGCCTTGCTTACGGATTTGACCGGCTGGTGATGCTGATGAGCGGCGCGGAAGCCATCCGGGATGTGATTGCGTTCCCCAAGGTGCAAAACGCGTCCGAGCCAATGACCGCCTGCCCCGCTCCGGTGGATGCAAAACAGCTGGACGAGCTGGGCATCGCGGTGGTCCGGGAGCAGGAATGAGCGGCGCAAAGAAATACTGCATTTTGATGGGCAGCCCCAAAAAAAACGGACATACCCAGTCTGTTCTGTTGCCGTTTATGGAAGAGCTTAGGAAAAACGGCATGGAAACCGATTTATTCCTGGTACTGCACGCCGCCCATGAAGGCCGCGCTGGACCGGCTGGTCTATGGGATGAACAAATATTACGGCGCGCAAAAAGGGCCGGTGCTCTGGCGGGGCAAGGAAATGGCCCTTTTTGTCACCTGCGGATATCCGCCGGAGGAGAGCGCCGACCTGCTGGATTTGGGCATGAAACGCTATTGCAGGCATTCCCGGCTTTGCTACCTGGGGATGGAGGCCATC
>JAQVYO010000014.1 GCA_028708585.1 Oscillospiraceae bacterium | reverse complement strand
CATTGGGCACACCTACTGCACGGTGGCAACCGATGCAATGGCACGGTATAAACGCATGCAGGGGTATGATGTGATGTTTCTCACCGGCACCGATGAGCACGGTCAAAAGATCGAAGAAAAGGCGAAGGCCGCCGGTATAACGCCGCAGGAGTTCGTAGACAAGGTCGTGTCCGGAATTAAAGATCTTTGGTCGCTCATGAACATTTCCAACGACCGCTTTATCCGGACCACGGACAATTACCATGTATCCGCCATTCAGAAAATATTCAAACGGCTTTACAAACAGGGCGATATTTATAAATCCGTTTACAAAGGAAAATACTGCACCCCCTGCGAGGCATTCTGGACGGAAACCCAGCTTGTGGACGGAAAATGCCCCGACTGCGGCAGAGCGGTAAAAAACGCGGAGGAAGAAGCCTATTTCTTCCGGCTTTCCAAATATGCCGGCCGGATTATGGAGCTTTATGAAAAACAGCCGGATTTTCTGGAGCCGCCATCCCGCATGCATGAAATGGTTAACAACTTTTTAAAGCCGGGGCTTGAGGACCTTTGCGTTTCCCGCACCTCCTTTCGCTGGGGCATTCCCGTGGATTTCGATCCCAGCCATGTGGTCTATGTTTGGGTGGATGCGCTGGCCAACTATATCACCGCCCTGGGCTATGAAAATGACAGATATGACGATTTTGAAAAATTCTGGCCGGCGGATGTGCATTTTGTCGGCAAGGAAATCACCCGGTTCCATGCCATCATCTGGCCCGCCCTGCTGATGGCGCTGGAACTTCCCTTACCCAAAAAGATTTATGGACATGGGTGGCTTCTGCTGGAAGGCGGCAAAATGTCCAAGTCCAAAGGGAATGTGGTAGATCCTGTGCTGTTGGCCCAGCGGTATGGAGTGGATGCCCTGCGCTACTTTTTGCTGCGGGAATTTCCGTTTGGCTCCGACGGTGTCTTTTCCAACGAGGCCCTCATCGGGAGGATTAACTCCGACCTGGCAAACGACCTTGGGAACCTTTTGTCCCGCACCGTCGCTATGGTTGAGAAATATTTTGGCGGAACCCTGCCCGAAGCGCAGAAAGCCAGCCCGCTGGACGATGAACTGATTTCTATGGTTTCCTCCCTGCGCGATCGCTTTGAAGCTCAGATGGAACGGTTTGCGTTTCAAAGCGCACTGATTGAAATTTTTTCCGTTATTTCCAGGGCAAACAAATATATCGATGAAACCACCCCATGGATCTTGGCCCGAAACGAGAGCGGCGCAGGCCGCCTTGCCCGCGTTCTTTATAATCTTTTGGAGACGCTCCGCATCACAACCACACTTCTGACCCCCTTCATTCCTGTGTCCTGCGCAAAATCCTGGGCGCAAATTGGAGCGGATGCCTCCATGACCACTTGGGAAAGCGCAGGGCGCTTCGGTGTCCTTCCTGCCGCCGCCAAAGTTACAAAAGGCGAAACTCTGTTCCCGCGGATTGATCTCAAGAAGGAGCTGGCCGCCCTGGAAGCCGCGGAAAAGAAGCAGGCTTCAGCGACAGGCGAAGAAACAAGCGAAGGGGTCTGTTCCCTCATCACCATCGACGATTTTGCCAAAGTTGAGCTGAAGGTGGCCCGCGTTCTCTCCTGCGAACCGGTTCAAAAATCCGACAAACTCTTAAAACTTATGCTGGACGCCGGCGAAAATACGCCGCGCCAAGTTGTTTCCGGCATTGCCCCCTGGTATCAGCCGGAAGAACTCACCGGAAAAAACATCATTTTGGTTTCCAATCTGAAACCTGCAAAGCTTCGGGGCGTTGTCAGCAATGGGATGATCCTGGCCGCCGGAAACAAGGGCGCCGCCACGGTAATCTTTGCAGACGACAGCGTAACCCCCGGTGAAACGGTGCGATAGGGATATTTGCCGTCTTTTCTTGTGCACACACCATGCATGCCACGCGCTTTATCTCCTAGGCGCCGCCGTTGGGCGGTTAGGCGGCGGTGAAACGCCTAACCGCGGGCAGGCGTCCTATGCGTTCAAAAAATCACAGCGGCCAGGAGGTAACAACATGTATTTTGATACCCATGCCCATTATGACGACGAAGCCTTTCAGGAAGACCGGGACGCGCTGGTCAGCGGGCTGCCCGCCCGGGGAATTTCCCTAGTACTCAATCCCGGTTCCGACGTGTCTTCCTCCCGCCAAGCGGTTGCGTTGGCAGACCGGTATTCCTTTCTTTATGCCGCCGTGGGAGTCCATCCCCATGAAGCCGGGCAGATGGAAGCTTCTGATCTTGAACGGCTTCAGGAACTGTCCTGTCATTCCAAGGTTATGGCCATCGGGGAAATCGGACTGGATTATTTTTATAACTATTCCCCTCGGGAAATACAGAAGGAATGCTTCCGCCGGCAAATGGCCCTGGCGGAACAAAACAAGCTGCCCGCCATCATCCATGACCGGGAGGCCCACGCCGACTGTCTGGAGATCATCCGCTCGTTTCCAAATGTCCGAGGGGTATTGCACTGCTATTCCGGGAGCCTTGAAATGGCTAAAACGCTTTTGGATCTGGGCTGGTTTCTTTCCTTTAACGGCGCAATCACTTTCAAAAATGCCCGCCGCGCGCCGGAAGTCATCCGCTACATGCCGGCAGACCGGCTGATGCTGGAAACGGACGCGCCCTACCTCACCCCCACACCCTACCGGGGCAAACGAAACGATTCCGGTTACCTGCCTTTGGTGGCCCAAGCCATTGCTCAGATACGGGACATTCCGGCGGAAGAGGTAGCCGCTTTCACGGCGGAAAACGGAAAGCGCTTGTTTGGCATCCCTTCCCAAGCCGGAACACGTTCATCAGGGCTTTTTTAGTACATACTCAATTGGGGTGCATACGGCTTTCCAATCGTTCCTTCCGATCTCCCCCGCCGGAACCGATTTTTTTGCAATTTTTAATATCAAATTACCTGAAAGGATTGCCATGAAAACCAAACATTTAATTTTATGCGCGCTGTTTGCCGCCATTACAGCGGTTTTGTCTCAGCTTGCCTTTCCCCTTCCGTTTACTCCCGTTCCCATCAATCTTGCAACCTTTTCCGTCTTTTTGGCCGGAGGGCTTTTGGGCGCGGGAATGGGCGCGGCCAGCCAGGCTGTCTATGTTCTGGTGGGTGCCTTGGGCGTTCCGGTTTTTGCGCAGCTCACCGGAGGCCTCGGCATTGTGGCAGGCCCCACCGGCGGGTATCTTTTGGGCTATATCGCCGCCGCCTGGCTGACCGGTTTTCTCTTAAAACGCCTGCCGCAGAATGTTTGGGGACATATGCTTTCTATGGCCGCCGGGATGCTCTCCTGCTATGTGCTGGGTACCGCGTGGTTTATGTATCAGCAGCACGTGGCCTTGATCCCTGCACTGAGCATGTGTGTCATTCCTTTTTTGCCCGGCGATATCCTAAAGATCGTCGTGGCCGCTGTTCTGGTCCGAAAGCTGAGCCGTGTGCTGGAAGTCTGATTCCAGAATTCTTCGCCTGCGCCCGCATCACACTCTTTGTCTGCTCCATTTTACAGGCAAAGGATACAGTAAACCATTTGTATGGAATATGTACCAGGTCCTGGAGGCGCTTCGGCGGGAGCAGGCAATGGTCCAACTGATCCAAGGCGCTGATGACATCTGCCGCAGCTGTCCCAACAAGGGTCAGGGCCACTGCCGACAGGAACCGAAGCCCTCTCGGTATGACGGCCGCTGCCTCATAGCATGCGGGTTTCATCCGGGACAGGTTCTGCCTTGGGCTTTAGCGCGAAAAACGATCCGAGCGGCAATTTTGGATCGGGGCCTCCTTGGTCAAATCTGTGCGGGGTGCTGCTGGCTCTCCCTCTGTCAATCCCTCAAAACATAAAAATGCAAAGCCCGAAGCGACATTTGCAAGCGCTTCGGGCTTCTTTTGGTTTGAGATTCGCTGAAGGAAAACCAGGCGGCGCGGTTAGGAAGCAGCCTGATTCAGATGGGCCAAAGGGTCTACCGCCACTTGATTCATACGCACTTCAAAATGAAGATGGCTTCCGGTGGACCGCCCAGTAGAACCCATTTTTGCAATCATTTGACCCTGGTATACCCGATCACCCTGCTTCACCAAAATGCTGCTACAGTGACCATAATAGGTTTCTCGCCCGTTTCCATGACGGATAATGACCAGATTGCCATAACTTCCTTTTCTTCCGGCGAAAGAAACCGTGCCCCCATCCGATGCTTTGATGGCCGTTCCGGGAGAATTGGCGATGTCCACGCCAGAATGAAAGCTGACGGAACCAAAAATGTGCCGGTAGCCAAAGGGAGAAGTGATTCGGCCCGCCGCCGGCCATTGAAAAACGCCGGTGGGTTCCGTCAGCGGCCGGGCCGCAGTGCCCACCGCCACAATTTGAGCGACAGGGTCCGCCAGCATCTTGGAAGAAAAAACCGCCGTCCGAGACGTAGCCGTCCCGTTGATGTACGCCTGCTCTTCCATCACCTGCATGGAACCGTTTTTCCCGGCGGTTACTACTTTTTGGTCCCCCCGATACATGGAAGGATTCTGAATGGTCTGCACCGCATAAGAAATTGGCCGAATATGGGACACGGTCTTCGTGGTACGCACGGAGAGAAGCGGAACGTTTTTCAGTATCCGAACCGATTGCCCCTCTTTCAGCGCTCCGTTGGCCAATCCGGGGTTCCGAGAAAGAAATTCGCTTTTTGTCATATGATAAACTTTGATAATACTGTCCACCGTATCGCCGGATGTAACGGAATAGACCGTTTCTTCCCTGGTGTTTCCGGACAAAATTGTTTTAATCGCGGTAATATCCCGTTCCTTTTCCGTGGGAACATACTGATATCGCACGCTTACCCGCTGCACAAAAGAAGCGGAAAGAGTGTTCTCATCCCAATAGGTGCTGAGCATCTGTGCCAGCACCTGGTTGACGGCGTCTTTCTCTTGTGAGGCGGCCACAACCGCCCCATTTACGATAACAGCATAAAGCGGGGCCATCTCCCCAACCTGCTGTGTCAAATACCCATCAAACACAGAGGACGGAACATATTGCGCACCGAAAGTGTATCCAAATTTATAGTTTGGATGTACCTGGAGCGTATATTCACACCCTAAGACTTGAGAGGCTTTTGTTTCCACCCGCTTCACCGCCTGCTGAAAATCGGCCCGATTGCGCACCATACCAAGATTTTTCCCGTTTACAACCACCGCATAAGCTGGAAAATATAATTGCGAAAAGAGATACAGCACAGCGCATAAACTAAGAGCTGCCAAAATCAATAGACGGTTGGCATGAAACCTTGACAGTACCTGGGCAGGGCGGTCAACCACCCCCTTGGAGCCTGACTCCGTTCCAGAAGAACGTTCTGTCAACGCTTCCGTTTGAACGAACAGACCTCCTTTTGTTCTGGAAGGTGCGGTCAGCAGGCCCCGCCCATCCCCGTTTACAAGTTCATTCATCAGGTTGTAGACCCCCTTTCCGTGGCGAATATCCAATATAATTACAATTTAAATAAAAATCGTTACAAATAGTTACAATGTATAATACATGCTTTTTCCCGCGCCGTCAAGCCCTTTTTATGGAAAATCCATGTGACAAATTATAAAAGAAATTCGTTTTCTTGGGACAGACTGCCGCTGAAATTGATTGAAAAGCGCGAAATTGTGAGAAACGTTCCCTAGGCAGGAACCAAGAAAACAGCGCTCTTTTGTCAATGGCCTCCCCTGTTGTTTCCTATGATCGCTTTTGCTCCATCCTCATAAATTTCAAAAAATTGTCCAAACTAGAAGGGTATTAGGAAAGGAGAGAACGCCTTTGACCAGTAAACGCATGGGACGCCAGACAGTTCGCTTATCCAATCCGCCTTCCATCGCGGGACATGCCAGTGTGGTAGGCAAAAAAGAAGGGGAAGGCCCCCTGAAAAACAGTTTTGATTTTATCAGCAATGACTCCTTATTTGGAGAAAAAACCTGGGAGAAAGCGGAAAGCAAACTTCAAAAGCAAGCACTGGCCGGTGCGTTGGATAAGGCCGGAATCCCCGCGTCCAACCTGGAATATATTTTCGCAGGCGACCTTTTAAATCAGTGCATTAGCACTTCGTTTGCATTACGGGAACAGGGAATTCCTTTTTATGGCCTTTATGGAGCCTGCTCCACCATGGCAGAATCGCTGTCCCTTGCGGCAATGGCCATCGACGGCGGGTTTGCGGATTGGACCGCAGCCGTCACCTCTTCTCATTTTTGCAGTGCAGAACGCCAGTATCGCGCACCTTTGGAATACGGCGGACAGCGCACGCCCACCGCCCAGTGGACAGCCACCGCCTCCGGTGCCGTCATTATGACATCCGATGGCCCAGGCCCATATATTACCCATATTACGACGGGACGCATTGTGGATCAGGGTATCAAGGACGCCAACAATATGGGCGCCGCCATGGCCCCGGCGGCTTACCATACCCTTTCCACCCATTTCACCGAAACCGGCCTCCCACCCTCCGCATATGACTTAATTGTAACCGGCGATCTGGGCTTTTTGGGAAAGGAGCTTGTTTTGGAGCTCTTTTCCCGGGACGGATTGGACCTTTCATCCAATTACAACGACTGCGGCCTGATGCTTTACGACCTAAAACGGCAGGACGTCCACTGCGGCGGCTCCGGATGCGGTTGCAGCGCGGCGGTTCTCTCCGGCTACCTGCTGAACGGAATGCGGGAAGGACGCTGGAGCAAAATTCTTTTTGCGGGAACCGGCGCGCTGCTTTCCCCCACTTCGACTCAGCAGGGTGAAAGCATCCCCGGTATCTGTCACGCAGTTTCCATCAGCACCACAAAATAATGCGGAATAAAACCTTCAGGCCTTTTAACTTGAGATTGAAAAACAGGAGGCGCGAATTAGCATATGGATTATTTAAACGCTTTTATCTGCGGCGGAATTCTCTGCGCTATCGGCCAGATTCTCATTGACAAAACGAAACTGACCCCCGCCCGCATTCTGGTAATCTATGTGGTCTCCGGCGTCGTATTGGGGGCGCTTGGAATATACAAATATATTGTGCAATGGGGCGGCGCCGGCGCTACCGTTCCTTTGACCGGCTTCGGTTACCTTTTGGCCAATGGTGTTGCAAAAGCAGTGGCCGAAAACGGCACGCTGGGGGTTTTTACCGGGGGCCTTATCGCTACCGCCGGAGGGATTGGCGCCTCTATTTTCTTTGGCTTCCTAGTTGCTTTGATTTTTAAACCTGGCGACAAAAGTTAATGTAGTTGGTTTATTTGCCTGTGAGAAAATTTTTTTTAAAGCGCCTTTTTTCGGCCAGCAGCCGTAAAAGGCGCTTTTTCTTTGAATAGCTCTCCCTTCTCCCTCTTCCTTTTTCCGGCGTTTTATGTCATACTGTATAATGTAAAGTTATAAATTTTCAAAAAGGAGCGCTTTCATGCTAAATTGGTCCGAACTGGAAACCCAATGCAAAAGCTGCCGGGAATGCGGCCTTTGTGAAACCAGAACCAACGTGGTCTTTGGCGCCGGAAGCCATAACGCGCAGGTTTTATTCATCGGCGAAGGACCCGGTGAACAGGAGGATCTGCAAGGGAAGCCTTTTGTGGGCCGGGCGGGAAAGCTGCTGGACGACATGCTCTCCTTGATTCATTTGGATCGCGAACGGATCTATATCGCCAACATTGTAAAATGCCGCCCGCCCGGAAACCGGGACCCCCAGCGCACGGAACAGGATGTCTGCATTCATTGGCTCCGGATCCAGACCGCCTTGCTGAAACCAAAAATCGTCGTTTGCCTGGGCCGGATTGCGGCACAAAAGATTATCAACGAATCCTTTAAAATCACCCAGGAGCACGGTCTTTGGTATGAGCGGCAGGGGTGCCGCCTTACCGCCCTGTATCATCCCGCCGCTTTGCTTCGGGACCCTCGCCGCCGCCCGGAAACATTTACGGATCTCAAACAGCTGGAAGCTATGATCCGGGAAGTCTGTCCGGAAACATATGAATCCCCAACGTAAAAAAGAGGCTGCCAAATATTTGGCAGCCTCAGACCGTCGAGAAAGGCTGGCGGCTTTTTTGCAAAATCAGGGCTTTTGTTGGACAAGCCGAGGCGGATCAGCGCCTTTTGCGTCCACGGTACGCTTTGTGTTTCCAATGGGATTTATTTTGCCTTCTGGGGCCGAATCCAAACACCCTGCGGGCAATTAGGAATAAAATGAAGATCACAAGTACCAAAAGCGCAAGTTTTGTGATGGGGCTTTTGAAAAACTTGGAGAGGCGGTCCAGGCTGTACATAATATTGGACCTGGAAACGTCGCTGAGCGCCACCAAATTCATCCTTCCGTATTCTTTGCCTTCACAGGTTACCGCCACATAACCCAATACCTGCCCCTTTTTGACCGGAGCTTCCACGCTCTTTGCGTTCAGTGTTATCTTTTTCTCAAATTTACTTGTGTCCAGATCATAGGGCAGCGTGGCTTTCAGCTCTCCTTCCGGATGCAGAACCACATAATCCGCTTCTCTTGAGAGAGTAACGGGCATTTCGCAGGCGGGAGAGTTGGCATCCAGCACCACGCACCTTGTAAAATTATTGAATCCCCATTCGAGAAGGCGCTGAGACTCAGAGAACGATTTACGTTCTAGCTTCCCGTTTTTCTGCACATTTTCCGCACCCATTACAACGCTGACCAGCGTCCGTCCGTTCTTGACCGCGGAAGCCACCAGACAATGCCCCGCTTCATCGGTGGACCCTGTTTTGATTCCAGTGGCATATTTATAAGTATATCCCGGGATGATTTGGGACGACAAAAGATAATTCGTCGTATAGAGACGGCGGGCTGGCGACAGGTTGGTGGCGGGCACCGTATATTCCGCAGTATCGCAGATTTTTACGAATTCGGCATGTCCCATGGCTGCCCGGGCGATTAAATAGAGGTCATGCGCGGTGGTGTAATGAGCGTCATTGGGAAGGCCGTGGGCGTTTGCGAAATGAGTCCCCGTGCAGCCCAGCTGCCGCGCGCGCTGATTCATCAGCGCATGAAACCCATCCAAAGAGCCGGAAACCGCTTCGGCCAAAATATTGCACGCCTCATTGGCGGAAGCAAGCAGCGCGCAATAGAGCAGGTTCTCCACCGTCATTTGCTCGCCGAGCTTAATATTCTGAGTGCTTCCATCGTCGCGCAGATCGCTGATGATATTGGATGAACCGGAAACCACCTGATCCAGCTTCAATTTGCCGCTGTCCACCGCTTCCAGCGTTAACAGGGCGGTCATTATTTTCGTTGTGCTGGCAGGGTACATTTTTTCGTAGGCATTTTTTTCATATAAGATTTCATTGTTATCGTAATCGGCCAAGAGGGCCGCCTCAGCCTCTACATTCATTGCGGGAACGCAAAGGGCGGTGACCGGCAGCGTTAAAATGCAAAGCACCAAAATAAGTAAAGTTGCTATGAGCCGCTTCGTTCTTTTCATATGATTCTCCCATCATCCCGTGATATAAATAGCCGCGGCGCGGCTATTATGCCCATATGCCCGCTCCGCAGGCATGCACCTAGAAATTTCAGGCCGGCCGCGCCGTCCCGAGCAGCGCACGGCCGTCATAATCATGATATAATAAAATTCGACAATGGACAACCGGCCCCCGTTTTCCATCCGGTCACGGCAAAGGCTGTTCTGCCATTGCCAAAAATTGTGGAAAAGAACCGTGCCCTCCCAGCGTTCGCCCAACCTGAGAGATCAAGGCATAACGCGGTTATTATAGCAAATCCCCAAAGAACATGCAACCTTTCCGAAGCCAAAGTCGATTCACAATGGAAAAATCGTTCCACGGACACCGCGGTTCTTCCGCGCTGCGGACCTCAACGGAGAAGGAGTTGAAACCTTTGAAGCCAAACCGTCTTGAACTTGTCCTATTGGGCCTGACGGCTGTCTTTATCCTTTTTACAACTGGATTTTTTCTTTTTCACAGAACAACCGGCGGCGTTTTTGCAATTGAAACAGAAACGGTTTCTTCCCGTCAAACAGGCCGGCCCGCGGCAAGCTCTCAAACTGCACGCGCTTCCTCTCCTTCTCCAAACGCCGCTTCCCCCGCCGGGAGCGCGGCCCCGAGTCCAGCGCAGACTGCGGCAGCAGAGGTTTCCGCGGGCGCCGCCTCGGCTTCCGCCGGGAGTCCCCCTCCTTCTTCCGCTTTTTCCGAGGTAAACATCAACACGGCAACCGAGAGCCAATTGGATTCGCTTCCAGGCATTGGCCCCACCCGAGCCTCCGCCATTGTGGAATACCGGACCAAACACGGGCCATTCCAATCGATTCGGGATATTATGAAGGTATCAGGCATCAAAGACGGTGTTTTTTCAAAGATCAAAGATTATATTACAGTGAAATAGGAGCAGTTCATGAAAATTTTAGTAGTGGATGATGAACGTGTTTTGGTGAAGGGTATCAAATTTAACCTGGAAAACGAGGGGTACCAGGTAGAAGCCGGCTATGACGGAGAACAAGCGGTGAACCTTGCCAGGAACGGAAACTTTGATCTGATTATTTTGGATTTGATGATGCCGAAAATTGATGGGCTGGAGGCGTGCATGCGTATTCGGGAATTTTCCAATGTCCCCATCATCATGCTCACCGCCCGAGGAGAAGATACGGACAAAATTATCGGCTTTGAATACGGTGCGGACGATTATATCACCAAGCCGTTTAATATTTTAGAGGTGAAAGCCCGTATCCGCGCTTTGCTGCGCAGATCCAGCGGAGGCGGGCAGAAAACGCGAACCAACCGCATCTCCAGGGGCCACATTCTTCTGGACAGCGGAGAGCGCAGCGCCAGGAAAGATGGCGTCCCGGTAGAACTGACCGCAAAAGAATTTGATCTGATTGAACTGCTGATACGCAATCCAGGCCGGGTATACAGCAGAGAAAATTTATTGAATATTGTCTGGGGATATGACTATCAGGGAGATTTCCGTACGGTGGACGTACACATCCGCCGCCTGCGGGAAAAACTGGAGCGAGATCCCGCGCAGCCGGAGTATATTCTCACAAAATGGGGCGTCGGATATTATTGTAAAAATGTTTAAACGCCCCGCCGCCTGGAAAGAAGGTGTCTGCCCTGACAAAACCAACCAGCCGTTTGCAGTGGAAATTCGCCATGACCTATCTCATCATCTTAATTGCCGTTTTGGTTGTTCTAAACACCTATCCTGTCATTGTCACGCAAAACCTGGTTTTTCGTTCCAAGCAGACAACGTTAAGCGGGCAGTCGGCTGTTATCGCCTCTTCTCTTTCCGGGCTGGAAACGCTGACGCCAGACGGCGTGGAACAGGTCATGACACTGCTGGATGAACACAACTTATCCCGCGTTTTCGTTACGGACGCCAACGGAAAAATATTGTATGATACCTCAAAAAAAGCCAGCAACGTTGGTAAATACGCGCTTTTTCGGGAAATATCCGATGTTTTGTCCGGAAACGACGTATTTGATTCCTCTTTTAAAGACGGTGCTTTTTTGAGCCGGGCGTCAACCCCGATTATTTCCCGGGGAAACCCCATCGGAGTTGTGTTCGTTTATGAATATGACGCAAAACAGGGCGCCCTCCTGGTGGACGTGCAGTCCAACCTGCGTACCATTTCCATCGCGGTCAGCGTCATTGTGATCGCATGCAGCCTTCTGCTGTCCCGTGCGCTCACGTCCCGTATCAGCGAATTGCTACGGGCCATCCGTATTGTCCGGGCAGGAGAATACAACCACCGGGTTTCCATTCAGGGGCGTGACGAACTGGCCGATCTGGCAGGAGAATTCAACCAGCTCACCGACCGGCTCCAGACCACGGAGGGAATACGCAGGCGGTTTGTGGCCGACGCTTCCCATGAGCTTAAAACTCCTTTGGCCTCCATTCGACTGTTGGCGGATTCCATTCTTCAAAATGATAATATGGATGCAGAAACCACCCGGGATTTCATATCTGACATTCGGGATGAGTCCATCCGCCTGCACAGGATCACCGAAAAGCTGCTCATTCTGACACGGCTGGACGCCTGCCAAGAGCCGCCGCCAGGACAGGCGAATGCAAAAGCGGTGCTGGAAAACTGCATACACATGCTAAAGCCTTTGGCTGCGGCAAGCAATATTGCCCTTTTATTCGATGCCCGCGAAGACTGCGTGGCCAATATCGGTCCGGACGAGCTTTACCAGATCGCATCCAATCTGATCGAAAACGCCATCAAATACAGCGCCCCCGGCGGGCGGGTGGATGTGTCGCTGACCTGCGGGGAAACGGCAGCGGTCCTTTCTGTGCAAGATAACGGCATTGGAATCCCCGAAGAAGAATTAAGCCACGTTTTCGAGCGGTTTTACCGGGTGGATAAGGCCCGTTCCCGGGCTGCCGGGGGAGCGGGGCTGGGCCTCTCCATTGTTCAGGATGCCGTTCGCCGAAGCGGCGGACAGATCAGCGTCAGCCGCCGCCCGCAGGGAGGCACCTGCTTTACGGTCACCCTCCCTCTCCATTGCCAAACGGACGGCCCGGGGAGGAAAGCTTAAAATGAAACTCAGACCAAAAGCCGGTGTATGGGTCCTTCATTTCGCAAGGAATCCGGGGGGTTTCCGGCGAATCGTTGCTTTTTCCTTTTCCCTGCTGCTCCTTTTCAGCCTTCCCGGATGCGAAAAGCAGCCAGAAAGAGACGGCACTCACCTTACCTTTTCCATTTACTATGTCGTAACCTCTCAAAAAGAAAGACAGTTCGGAGAGGAAATCGTCCGGCCCGTTGCTAAAACATTTTCCGCGGCGGATGCAACCCCCGAGACGCTGTTAAGGCTATTACTGTCCGCTCCTCCCGATACGGAGCTTTCCTCTCCCTTTCCTGCCGGGACCTCCGTTCGCAGCCTGAAAATAGAGGGTAAAAGGGCCATTTTGGACCTTTCTGCTTCCTACAGCGTCCTTAGCGGCTATGATTTAACGGTATCAAGCTACTGCATCGCCCTGACCCTGACCCAGCTTCCCTCCATTGATGAAGTTTCCATTACGGTGGACGGAAAGGATCTTTCCGGTGGAGCAGAAAAGATCCTGCGGGCGGAAGATGTGGTTTTAAATGACATTGAAAAAGAATACACGTCCATTGAGGCGGCCTTATATTTCTTGTCCGCAGACGGGACTTCCCTGCAACCGGAATATCGCAAAATTTCCATCAAAGAGGAGGACGATCTGGCCCGGCGCATTGTGGAAGCACTAATCAACGGTCCGGAAACTTCCAGCTTGCGGCGTCTGGCTCCCGCCCATACGGAACTTGTAAATCTTTCCGTTCAAAACGGCTGCTGCAAGCTTACGCTGTCCGACGCATTTTGGTCCAAAATCCCCTCCGATCCCAAACTTCAAATGCTCGCCATCTACTCCATCGTCAATTCCCTCACCAATTTAAATTCCATAACGGAAGTGCAGTTTTACACGATACAGGGAGCCGCCGCATCCTATGGCAGCGTTGTGCTTCGGCAGCCGCTGAGCCATAATTCCCAGCTTTCACAGACAGCGCGGCAGACCGCAGGCTAAGCAGCCTAGGTTCATCTCTTTCTTTTTTATTCGTGGGGATTGCACAAATCTTGACATCATTCCATATTCAGTATACCATTATCCTTAAAAATCGCTCAAGGAGGAATTCAGGCAATGTCAGAATACCAGATCGGCACAAACTGCATCCAGGCGGGATACACGCCAAAAAACGGCGAGCCACGCGTCATTCCCATTGTACAGAGCACAACGTTTAAGTATGACACCAGCGAGGATATGGGGCAGCTCTTTGATTTGGAGTCCAGCGGCTATTTCTATACCCGGCTGCAAAATCCCACCAACGATTATGTAGCCGCAAAAATCGCCGCTTTAGAGGGCGGAACGGCGGCCATGCTCACTTCCTCCGGCCAGTCGGCTTCTTTTTATTCCGTATTCAACATTTGTTCCTGCGGCGACCATGTGGTCAGCTCCTCCGCCATTTACGGGGGAACCTATAACCTGTTTGCCGTCACCATGAAGCGCATGGGGATTTCCTTTACCTTTGTCCGGCCGGATGCCAGCGAGGAAGATCTGGAGGCGGCTTTCCGTCCAAATACAAAAGCGGTATTCGGGGAAACCATCGCCAATCCCTCCCTGGCTATTCTGGACATTGAACGTTTTGCCTCCGCCGCCCACAGGCACGGCGTCCCGCTGATCGTGGACAACACTTTTGCAACTCCCATCAACTGCCGCCCCTTTGAATGGGGAGCAGACATTGTCATCCATTCCACCACCAAGTACATGGACGGGCACGCCACCAGCGTGGGCGGCGCCATTGTGGACAGCGGGAAATTTGATTGGAATGCCCATGCGGACAAATTTCCCGGTCTCACTACTCCTGACGACAGTTATCACGGAATTACTTACACTGAAAAATTCGGACAGGAAGGCGCCTATATTACAAAAGCCACCGCGCAGATCATGCGGGATCTCGGCTCAACTCCCTCGCCTCACAACTCCTTTCTGCTGAATCTGGGCCTGGAAACGCTCCATGTCCGGATTCCCCGGCACTGCCAAAACGCACAGGCGGCGGCGGAATATCTGAAAGAGCACAAAAACGTCACCTGGGTCAATTACTGCGGCCTGCCCGGCGGCAAATATTACCCTCTGGCACAAAAATATTTGCCAAACGGCTCCTGCGGCGTGATTGCCTTCGGTGTCAAAGGCGGCCGCGCCGGCGCGGAACGTTTCATGAAAGAGCTAAAGCTGGCTGCTATTGTCACCCATGTGGCCGACGCCCGCACTTGTGTTCTGCATCCTGCCAGCGCCACCCATCGCCAGATGAACGACAAGGAGCTGGAAGCGGCGGGAGTCCGCCCCGATCTGATCCGCCTTTCCGTCGGCTTGGAAGACATTCGGGATATTTTAGCGGATCTGGAGCAGGCGCTTTCAACATTATGAGCGGGCATGCGCATACTGATAAGAGGAGAACAAGGAGGCTATAGATATGAGCCGTGCGGACCACCTGTTTATGCAAAACTGCAAAGACATTTTGGAAACCGGCTATTGGGATACCGATTTGCCTGTTCGCCCCCGCTGGGAAGACGGAACCCCCGCCCACACAATCAAAAAATTTGGAATTGTAAACCGCTATCTTCTCAGCCAGGAGTTCCCCATTTTGACCCTGCGGCGCACCTTTTGGAAAAGCGCGGTGGACGAGCTTTTGTGGATCTGGCAGAAAAAATCCAACAACGTATCCGAGCTGCATGGAAATATCTGGGATGCCTGGGCGGACGAAGACGGTTCCATTGGGAAAGCATATGGATATCAGCTGGGTGTTTTGCACCAGTACCCGGAAGGGAAGTTTGACCAGGTGGATCGCGTGCTGTATGATTTAAAGCACAATCCTGCCAGCCGACGCATTTTAACCAGTATGTATAACTTTGAGGATCTGCACGATATGGCTTTGTATCCTTGTGCTTACAGCATGACGTTTAATGTCACTGGCAGAACCTTAAACGCAGTGTTAAACCAGCGGTCTCAGGATATGCTGACCGCCAACAATTGGAATGTGGTGCAGTACGCCGTTCTAGTTCATATGTTTGCGAAAGCCAGCGGATTGGAAGTTGGGGAGTTGGTGCATGTGATCGCGGACGCCCATATCTACGACCGACACATTCCCCTGGTGCAAAAGCTTCTGGAGCAGGAACCGCTTCCCGCCCCCCAGTTCCACATTGACCCGGATGTGGCTGACTTTTACAGCTTCAACCGGGACAGCTTCCGGCTGGATCAGTATCAATTTCATCCGTTTGAGGAAAAAATCCCGGTGGCAATATAAGGAGTATAGCGGTATGAATGCAATTGTGGCGGTCAGTGAGAACTGGGGCATTGGGTATCGCAACCAGCTCTTGTTTCATATTTCTCCGGATATGCGGCGGTTCCAGGCTATTACTTTGGGAAAAACCGTGATTTTAGGCCGAAAAACATTGGAATCCCTGCCGGGAGGCGTCCCCCTCAGCGGCCGGGAAACCATTTTACTATCTACAACCCCGGGTATCCAGGTGAAGGGGGCGCTGATTTGCAAAAACGTGGAGGAACTTTTGGAGTGCGCCAAAGGCAGAGATCCAGACTCTCTGTTTGTCATCGGCGGAGCAAGCGTGTACCAGGCCCTACTTTCCCATTGCAGGAGGGTGTTTGTCACTCAGGTAAAAGCGCGGCCGGACGCAGACCGGTTTTTCCCGGACCTTGACGCCTTGCCGGACTGGGAACAGGAAGAAGCGGGGCTGTGGGAGGTCTTTGAAAGCTTGACCTACCGCTATCTCACCTACCGGCGTGCAGATGCCGCCTGCCTTTTGGGAAAATAGAAACCTGGCAACAAAAGCCGGGGGCTTACCACAAACGGGATGCGGAGAACCGCATCCCGTTTGTTTGGCCGGCTAAACAATAAAAGTGAAAAAATTTCCCGCCGCCGGGCACAGTGCGTGCCCGGCATACAATCCTGCTGCTGAGAAAGGCAAGCAGCCTTTCTCAGCAGCAGGAACACTGCCCCAGGCAGCGCCTATACCACCTGCGCTTTAATCAAATTAGTAGACCCGGTTCTCCCAAGGGGAACGCCCGCGGTAATGACAACGGTTTCCCCTCGCTCTACGACGCCTTCTTTCAGAGCGCATTCCACACCAAGGCCGAACATCCGGTCGGTGGAATCCACCGAACCAGACAAGAACGGGTGCACCCCCCAGGACAGCGCCAGCTGTCTTCTGGTCCTCTCCGTAAGGGTCACAGCGGTGATGGGGCACGCAGGGCGGAACCGGGCCATCATCCTAGCGGTAAGGCCCGAGTGGGTTGCAACAATAATCGTGCTGGCGTTTAAATCCATGGCGGCAAGACAACCGGTGTGGCTGATGGCATTGGTGATAGAACCATCCAGCTCAAAATTCGCTTTTTTAAACCGCTTCCAATAATGAATCGAGCGCTCGGCGGCACACACAATATCCACCATCTGCGTCAGGCTTTCTATGGGATATTTCCCGGAAGCCGTTTCCCCGGAAAGCATCACGCAGCTGGATCCGTCAAACACCGCGTTGGCCACGTCGGAAACTTCCGCTCTGGTGGGGCGGGGATTCCGAATCATGGAATCCAGCATCTGCGTGGCGGTAATCACCGGTTTGCCGCGCAAGGTGCAATTGGAGATGATTCGTTTCTGGAGGGCGGGAACCTCATAGGCGGGAATCTCCACGCCAAGATCACCCCGGGCCACCATAATGCCATCGGCGGCGGCGATGATTTCATCTATATGATTCACACCCTCTTGATTTTCAATTTTGGCAATGATATGCATATCTTGCCCGCCGTATTTATTCAGCACCGCGCGAATGTTCTCCACATCGGCGGCACTGCGCACAAAAGACGCCGCGATAAAATCGAAATCATGTTCCACGCCAAAAGCAATATCCGCCTCATCACGCTTTGTGAGAGACGGCAGCTGAATATTCACATTGGGGATATTGATGCTCTTGTTATTGGTCAGTGGTCCGCCGGTCTCTACCTCGCACACGATATCCGCTCCGCTCACTTCCCGGACCAACAATTCAATCAGCCCGTCATCCAGCAAAACGCGGCAACCCGGGAAAATCTCCCGATGCAGATTTTCATAGGTGACGGACACCATGGTCTGATCCCCCGTCACATCTTTTGTGGTTAAAATAAAAGAATCGCCTTTTTTTAGCTCCACCACGCCGCTTACAAAGGTCCTAATGCGGATTTCCGGCCCCTTGGTGTCCAAAATCGTCGCCACTGGAAGGCCCAGCTCGTCTCTTACCCGCTTAAACGTCTGAAGCTGCGCGAAATGCGAGTCGTGCGTGCCGTGGGAAAAATTAAACCGCGCGGCATTCATCCCCGCCAGCATCAGCTTGCGGAGCATATCTTCATTTTCCACCGAGGGACCCAGCGTGCAAATAATTTTTGTCTTTCGCAGTTGCTTCATTATTTTACCTTTCTTAATCAATAGAAAAGCCCAATTTATTCCTGCCGGCCGCTTGTTTCATCCTGCGCCGGAGGCAGTTTGGAAACCAGCGCCCATTCCACGCGGTGGTCCTCGATTTGTTCCACCTGGATATGAAGGCCACAGGTCTCGGCTACAGGCTGGCTTCCATCCTCTGGGATCACGGAAAACTGGCTGAAAATTAACCCGCCAAAGGTATCGTATTCTTCCTCTTGGGGCAGCTCCATATCCAATGCTTTGGCCACGGCGTCCAACTCCGCGCTTCCGGCGATCCGCCAAAGATTTTCCTCCAAGGGCACAATATCCTGCTCATCCTGCGGGTCAAATTCATCATAGATATTGCCCACAATTTCTTCCAGAAGATCTTCCATCGTCACAAGGCCGCTGGTTCCGCCGTATTCGTCCACTACAATGGCCATGTGTACCTTTTTTTTCTGCATATCCCGAAACAGGACATCGGTGCGCACGGTCTCCGGGACAAAATAAGCGGGACGTAAAATTTCCCGAAAGGGTTTCGGCTGTTCCCTGCGGGCATTGAGCAGATAATCTCTGGTGTAAAGAATCCCTACAATATCATCCGCGTCTTCTTCATAAACAGGGAACCGTGACAACCCGGTATCTTCGATGGTTTTGATAATTTCCTCCGGCGCCTCGTCCATCCATATCGCCATCATGTCCGTCCGATGAATCATCACATCTTCAGCCGACATATTATTAAATGCAAAG
>JAQVYO010000133.1 GCA_028708585.1 Oscillospiraceae bacterium | reverse complement strand
CTTGCGTCACATCGACATTTCCGGCTCTGTCCGCAGTCATTTTGCGGATATCGGCCAAAATATCAACAATTACGACGCGGCCTTTGAAAACGCGCAGGTGCGGGAGCGCGCTCAGGTTTTAATGGACATTGCCGACCAGACCGGCGGAATCGTGGTAGGAACAGCGGATCTGTCCGAGCTTGCCCTGGGCCACGTTACCTACAACGGTGATCTGTCCGCCATGTACAACGTAAACGCTTCCATTCCGAAGACGCTGGTGCGCTATCTGGTGCAGTATGTTTCCCGGGACAAGGCGGAGGAGGACGAGGCGCTGTCGGTAATCCTCACCGACATTTTGGATACACCCGGCTCTTCCGAGCTGATTCCTGTAGACAGCAGAAAGCCGGTCCTGAATCTGGAAGCCGGCCCGGAACCTTATGAGCTGTATGATTTCTTCCTCTATTACATGCTTCGCCGCTCTTTCCCACCCGGCAAAATCCTGCGGCTGGCGGAACAGGCGTTCGGCAGGAACCGTCCGCGCCCTGTCCTGGTCCATTGGATGAAGGTGTTTTACCGCCGCTTTTTCAGCCAGCAGTTCAAGCGCTCCAGCCTTGCAGACGGGCCAACCATTGGTTCGGTCACTTTGTCTCCTCGGCGCGGGCTTTTCATGCCAAGCGACGCTTCTGCCAATCTATGGCTTGGCGAGTTGGACAATCTGGAGTAAAGAAGGAGACCCTATGCGCCTGTTTATTGCCATCTTGCTGGATGACGCCGTCAAAAACGGCATCTGTTCCGTCATGGAAACCATACGGGCACATGCGGTCCGCGGCAATTTTACCCGGCGGGAGAACCTGCACCTCACGCTGATCTTTCTGGGCGAAACAGAGCGGGAAAAGCTCCCCGTCCTCCAAAGCGCCATGGAAGAGGCGGCGGGAGAACCGTTTTCTCTGGAATTTTGCGGTCTTGGATACTTTTGCCGCAGGGAAGGCCCTTTATACTACCTGGAAGCGCATGGGAACTCCGCTCTTTCCGCTTTGCAGACCCGCCTGAAAGAGGCGCTGTTCTCCAGGGGATTTCAAATGGAAGGCAAAGCGTTCCGGCCTCATCTGACACTGGGAAGGACAGTGGTTCTGGAACGGGAATTTTCTACCGCCGGCATCCTTCCCCATCTGCCGGAGCAGCTGGTTTCCGGCTTTTGCCTCATGGAGTCGAAACGGGCGGCGGGCCGTCTTGTTTATACGCGGCTTTTGGAGGTTCCGCTTCACAAATAAAATGCGCACGGCCGAAAACAGACGGCCGCAGCTCCGGAGGTGAACCCATTGGCGCCCAAAGTTTTAGCCGTCACCGGGCCAACTGCCACGGGCAAGACCCGCCTGGGAGTCGAACTGGCCCTGCGGCATAACGGCGAGGTGGTTTCCGCCGACTCTATGCAGGTCTACCGGCGGATGAACGTTGGAACCGCGAAACCCAGCCCGGAGGAAATGTGCGGGGTTCCGCATCATATGATCGACGTGGCGGAGCCTTGGGAAGCCTATTCCGTTGCCCGGTATGTAACGGAGGCCACCGCCAAAATGGACGATATTCTAAGCAGAAACAAACTGCCCATTCTGGTGGGGGGGACCGGCCTTTACTTAGACTCCCTGCTCAGCGGGCGCACATTCGCTCCCCATTTCCCGGAAGGAGACTGCCGGGCACGGCTTTGCCGGCGGGCCGCGCGGGAAGGCAACGGGGCGCTTTATGCCGAACTTCAAAGAGTTGACCCGCAAAGCGCAAAACACCTTCATCCAAACGATGCAAAGCGAATCATCCGGGCACTGGAAGTTTTCTATGAAACCGGTGAAACCATTTGGGTTTACAACCAGAAAACCAAACGCCTCCCCCCCCGGTATGACGCGCTGCGGATTGCTCTCTCCTTCTCAGACCGGGCGCATCTCAAAGCGCGCATCGGCCAAAGGGTGGACAAAATGATGGAAAACGGCCTGTTTAAAGAGGTTTCCGCGCTTTTGCTGGAAGGATTATCTCCCCAATGCACCGCAATGCAGGCCATCGGATACAAAGAGATGGCCGTGGCGGTTACCGGCTCCGTTTCCCCCCTTGCCGCCGCGGAAGACATCAAGCTCCGTTCCAGGCAGTATGCCAAGCGTCAGCTTACCTGGCTGCGAAAAAATCCATCCATTCGATGGATTTTGTGGGATGCGGAACCCAATTTTCAGCTGGCCCTTCACGATTCGACAAAGTATATGAAAGAATTTGGTTTACTATAAGAACAGAAAAAGCTGGGATTCTCTGCTTTTTCTGCGGACAAGCCTGGCGACAGGGCAGCCAGGATTTGTCCGCACTTCATAGAAGGAGTGCAGTACATATGTCAAAATCACCAAACTTACAAGATACTTTTTTATCCCGTGTCTGCCGCGACCGTCTGACTGTTACATTATTTCTTGCAAACGGATATCAGCTGCGGGGAAAAGTAACCGGATTCGATCCTTTTACCGTGGTTCTTATGACGGAAGGAAGGCAGCAGCTGATCTATAAGCATGTCATATCCACCATTATTCCGGAGCGCCCCATCCCCCTGGATGAAGCGTTTCATTCAGGAACAGACGGCGGTTAAACCGCGCCGGCGCAGGAGACAAAATCTATGAAGCAAGGAACCTTAGCCACAAAAATTGTCATGCTGGTGCTGCTGGTCGGGATCATTGCCTACTTTTCTGTGTACGCAATCAAATCCGCGTCCGACCCTTTTGAAACACAGCTGGTCTACCTGTACAAGGTAGAAAACGCAGTCGCATCCAACGGATACTTGGTTCGGGATGAAGAAGTGCTTCCCCCCGCTTCCGGCCTCGTCAACCTGATTCTCTCGGAGGGAGAAAAAGTGCAGGCGGGCCAGACCATTGCAACGGTTTATTCCAGCAAGTCGGCGCTGAAAACGCAGCAGGAGCTGACTGCAAAATCCAACCAACTGAGCCAGCTTCAGTCGCTTGCCGAATCATCCGACGAAAGTATGGACAAGGCAAAGCTGAACGAAAACATCGTTTCCTCCCTGTTTTCCCTGCGGGAAGCCGTATCCAGCCAGTCTTTATCCAACTTAAGCAGCATGTCCTCCAATCTCAAGAGTCTCATTTTCAAGCGGGACTATACCTATGACGACGAACAAGCCCTGGAAGATATGATCGGCCAAACCCAGAAGCAGGTAAATTCACTGGAGAAGGAAGCTTCCCAAGGAACAAAAGCCATTGCCGTTTCCCATCCGGTAACCTTTTCCGGCGTGGTGGACGGATATGAAACAACTCTCACAGTAAAAGGGCTGGACACCATGACGCCTTCCGGCTATCGGTCCCTTTCTTCCCGGAAGACCCCCGCTTCCCCTGAAAACCAGCTGGGCAAACTAATCTTCGGAACAACTTGGTATTTTGTTACCGTCCTCCCCTCCAAGCAGGCCAGCGGCATGTCGGTGGGGGAAACGGCAACGCTCCGGTTCGCAAGGGATTTCACCCAATCGATTCCCATGACCATCAAAAGGATCAGTTCCCCTGAAAACGGGCAGGTTCTTGCGGTCTTTTCCTGCGACCGGTATTTATCCCAGATCACTTTGCTGCGCACCACCACCGCCGATATTATTTTCAATTCCCATGCCGGCCTGCGGATTCCCAAGGAGGCCATCCGCGTCAAAAACGGAACCCCGGGGGTTTACTGCGTGGAAGGCGCACAGGCCGCTTTCAAAAAGGTGGATATCATTTATCAGGGAAACTCGTATTATCTGGCGGCCCTCAATGGCTCCGACCCCGATTCGCTTCGAGCCAACGACGAAGTCATTGTGGCGGGCGAAAATATGTACACCGGAAAAATCATGCAAAAATAATATTTCGCATTTATTTCAAAGAACGCCGGGGGGTTTATCATGAGCATCGCGGAAAATTTGAGAACGATCAACGCGCAGATTGCCACCGCTGCCAAGGCGGCCGGCAGGGCGCCGGAAGATATTCTTCTGGTGGCCGCCACGAAAACGCAAAGCGCCGGCAGGGTTCGGGAAGCCATCGCGGCGGGCGTCCGGGCATGCGGGGAAAACCGCGTGCAGGAACTCACCGCAAAATCAGAAGAAAGCGCCTATGACGGAGCCTCGCTTCATTTTATTGGCCATTTGCAGCGCAATAAACTGAATAAAGTTGTTGGAAAAGTGGATCTTCTGGAATCGGTGGATTCTGAAGAACTTTTGTCACTCGTGAACCAGCAGGCGGAAAAGCTGGGCATTGTGCAGGATATCCTGCTTGAAATCAATATAGCGGGAGAAGAAAACAAATTCGGCATTTCCGCAACCAGGCTTCCCGCCCTGTCCGCGCTTGCCCTGTCCCTTCCGCATGTGAGACTGCGCGGTCTCATGGCAATTCCCCCCATTCAGACTGTTCCCGGTGGGAACAGGCAATTTTTCGCGCAAATGCGTCAGCTTTTTGTTGACATGAAAGAAAAAGCGTACCATAATAACGATATACTGTATCTTTCCATG
>JAQVYO010000132.1 GCA_028708585.1 Oscillospiraceae bacterium | reverse complement strand
AAAACATGCTGCAAATCCTCGCGGACAAGAACATCATGCTCAATGAAAAAATCCAAGTTATGGCCAAACGGACCACCCGGGAAAAATTGTTCGCCTATCTATATGGTCAGGCTAAAAAAACGGCAGCTCAACCTTTACCATTCCTTTCAACCGCAAGGAACTTGCCAATTACCTCTGCATGGACCGCAGCGATTTTTGAATTTTTATTCATATAATTGAATGTAAAAATTTTTGTGCAAGGCATTGACAAACAAGAGAAAAAGTGGTATTACATAATTAGCACTTGAGGGGCGAGAGTGCTAATTAGTTCCATGAATTGACATAAATTTAAAGATAAGGAGTTGTGAATCATGTCTGCTTTAATACCATTCAACAAAAGAAACACCGACCTTCGCAACACAGGTTTTGAAGATTTTTATAACATGCTTGATGACTTTTTTAGTGATAATTGGCCATTTCGCAGAAGTCTCGCCCGAGATACTTTTAAGATAGACGTTCAAGAAACCGACGCCGAATATGTGATCGACGCCCAGCTGCCCGGCATAAAAAAAGAGGATGTTCATCTGGATTTGGACGACGGGAAATTCACCATTTCCGTTTCCAGAGAAGAAAACACGGAAAACGCGGAAAAGAAAAATTATATTCATAAGGAATCACGTTATTGTTCTATGAGCCGCAGCGTTTACCTAGCCGATGCCAACGCCGAAAGCGTAAAAGCCAAAATGGAAAACGGCGTGTTGAACGTCCGGATCCTCAAACAGCAAAAACCCGACCACTCCGTCCAGATTGAAATCGAATGACCTCTCTTTCCAGCAGTCCCGGCACTTCATCTATCCATGCAAAACGCCCCTTGCATGAACGGCGGATGAAGAAACATCCGCCGGCAGAATTTCTTCCGGCAGACGGATCGGAAAAACTGTGATTTTCCGAACTTACAATTGTTTCCCTGTCTTTTCAGACGGGTTCTGTGTAGATGAGAAAAAACAGAAATACCTGTTTATTTCTTCCTTTCAACGCACCCTATGTGAAACGCACGCGCCCAAAAATTGGCGCGTGCGTTTTATCGTTTTCCTTTGCAGGATACAGCACCAAGGTAAACGATCCTAATGCCGCCTTTCTGTATAAAGCAGGGCGATAATTTTTATAAACATTCACATTGTTTATGGCGTTTTCGTCAAATGCAAAACTTTTTCTCGTTTACTGAGCATAACGGTGTTTCACGCAAACGCCCTTTCATTTCTTGTTCTTTTTTATGCATTTTCTATAGTCCATTGTAAAAACAGCGTCATTTCGCAGATAAAAAGGAAAGCAATTGGCAAACTAAGTTTTCAAGCAGCTCCTTCAAAAGCGCCGGCGCAAACGTTTTCCAAGCCCTTTTTCTTCAAGAAAATCCAGTACTCCGGCACAAACCAGTGGACAAGGAAATTATAACACATTACAATAAAAAGCGACAACAAATTTCAATTGGTTTGGGGCGCCGAGGTTTCGCGCATCGTCAACCGTAAGGAGACAGCAGCAATCATGACATACAAAGAGGCCATGCGGTATATTGACTCTCTCAGTCAATTTGGCAGCATTCTGGGCTTAACGCGCATTCAAAATCTGTTGGAAGACTTGGGAAACCCTCAGGATGGCCAAGCAATCATTCATGTGGCCGGCACCAACGGAAAAGGCTCCGTTTGCGCGCTTCTATCCTCCATATTGGAGCAAGCGGGGCTTCGGGTGGGCAGATACAGTTCGCCTGCCGTATATGAGTACAGGGAGCGCATACAAATAAACGGCGTTTATATCCCGGAACACCGCGTCTGCCGCTATCTGGAACGCATCAAAGCCGCCTGCGCCCGTCTGGTCAAAGAAGGGAAAGAACACCCCACGGTTTTTGAAGTTGAAACAGCCATGTGCTTTCTGTATTTTAAAGAGGAACAGTGCGATTTTGTGGTTCTGGAGGTGGGCCTTGGCGGGCGGTTTGATTCTACCAACGTTATCAAAAACCCGGTGCTTTCGGTGATTACGTCTATCAGCCTGGATCATACGGAGCTTTTGGGCGGCACATTGAAAAAAATCGCATATGAAAAGGCCGGAATCATCAAAGAAAACCGCCCTGTGGTTCTTTATCAGCAAAACGAAGAAGTGCTTAAAGTTATCCGGAATATATGCGATAATAAAAAGGCCGGCCTGACAATTGCCGATTTTGCGTGTCTGGAGATTGTAAACGAAGACTTTAGCGGGCAACAGTTTCACTATAAGAAGCTGAGGGATCTGCGCATTCGGCTGCTGGGCCAGTATCAGGCCAAAAACGCAGCCGTCGCCGTTGAAGCTGCCCTAACGCTGAAGGCGGAGGGATACCCAGTGGATGAAGCGGCTATCCGAAGGGGACTTTGGGCGGCAAAATGGCCGGGCAGATTTGAGCGGATTTACACCCGACCCACCATTATTGTGGACGGCGCACACAATCCGGACGCGGCTGCGCGGCTGTTGGAATCCATCCGGCGCTATTTGGGAAAATCGCGGATCATTTTTGTTTTCGGCGTCTTTTCAGATAAAGATTATCCGCAAATTCTAAACATCGTAAGGCCCGCTTCCGACACTTTAATTGCTTTTACTCCCAGCGCGCCCCGGGGCCTTCCCTCCCGGGTCCTCGTCCGGGAAAGCCGGGGACTGTTTCGCCATGTGATAGATGGGGAAAACGCCCAGGGAGCCTTGCGGCTCGCCCTCCGTTTGGCCCGGCCGGAGGATGTGATCCTCTGTTTCGGTTCCCTTTCCACCATTGGAGAGATCACGCGGCTTTGCGCCAGGCTGCCGCGGGAGCCGGAATGCAAAAACGAAATCGGATAAGCGGGAGCCGTCCGCCTTATCCATGAAGAAGGATGAAAAAGATGATTGATGAAAAGAAAATTGAACAAGCTGTCAAACTGCTCTTAGAGGGCATTGGAGAAAACATTTGGCGGGCCGGCCTTCTGGAGACCCCAAAGCGCATTGCCCAAATGTATCAGGAGATTTACGGCGGAATGGAGGAAGACGCGGCGGAGCATCTTTCCAAAACGTTTGCAGCGGAGAACAATGAAATGGTTTTGGAAAAAGATATTACGTTTTATTCCATGTGCGAACATCACCTGCTTCCCTTTTTCGGCGCCGCCCATATTGCATATATCCCTAATGACAAGGTTGTGGGCCTCAGCAAGCTTGCAAGAACGGTGGACGTCTATGCAAGGCGCGCGCAGATTCAGGAGCAGATGACCGGGCAGATTGCGGAAGCAATTATGACCCATTTAAAGCCAAAAGGCGTTATGGTAGTGCTGGAAGCCGAACACATGTGCATGACCATGCGCGGCATCAAAAAACCGGGCAGCAAAACCACAACGTACAAATGCTTGGGCGAATTTCTGGAACGGCGGGATCTGGTGCAGCACGTCTTCTCTCTCATCCGGTCCTAACTATGAACCGGTTCGATCAGATCATCCGTCATCCCCTCTTTCAGGAAACCCTGCGCAAAATTGACGATCTGGAAAAAGATCGCGTCTATTGCCTCCATGGATTTTCCCACCTTTTGGACGTCTGCCGGATTTTATATATTGAAGTGTTGGAACGGAACCTGGCATATGGGAAAGACGTGGCCTACGCGGCAGGATTGCTGCATGATATCGGCAGACTGCGGCAATATGAAGACGGAATTCCTCATGAACGTTCCGGTTTGCTTCTGGCGGAGCAAATTCTGACAGCGTCAGGATATGAAAAACAGGAGCGCCGCCTTGTGCTGCGGGCAATCGCCCAGCACCGCACGGCGGATCCCCAGGGAGAAGGCTTGGACGCACTGCTGTATCGGGCAGACAAACGGTCCAGGCCCTGCTATTTCTGCCGGGTGCAAACTTTCTGCCATTGGCCGGATGAGCGGAAAAATCAGACGCTTATCCGATGAAACATAGGAAATAGAAAGGACTAAGGCTGTGAAAACGATCCAAATCGGCCCTCGCACGTTCCAGCTGGAACGCAGGACCTATATGATGGGCATTCTCAATATCACCCCGGATTCTTTTTCGGACGGCGGAAAATACCGGGATATGGAAAGCATTTTGAAGCGGACGGAAACCATGCTCCAGGAGGGCGCCGATATCATTGACGTGGGAGGGGAATCCACCCGCCCGGGGTACACGATGATCTCCGAAGAAGAGGAACGGTCCCGGGTAATTCCTGTCATCCGGGAAATCAAACGCAAGTTCCATGCGCCGGTCTCTGTGGATACTTATAAATCTGCCGTGGCGGAAGAAGCGCTTTCTTCCGGGGCGGACATGGTAAACGATATCTGGGGCCTTCAATTTGATAAAAAAATGGCCCGCACCATCGCCGATCATCATGCCGCCTGTTGTCTTATGCATAACAGAAAGCAGGCGGCATATGCAAACTTTATCCCGGATTGCCTTTCGGACTTAAGAAAAACCGTCCGCTTGGCGGAGGAAGGCGGAATCGAACCCGCCAAACTGGTTTTAGATCCCGGAGTGGGC
>JAQVYO010000013.1 GCA_028708585.1 Oscillospiraceae bacterium | reverse complement strand
GACATGAGATACCATGTGGTATAAGAACCCAACATGATAATTTCGCCATGCGCGAAGTTAATCAGCAGAACAATACCGTACACCATGCTGTATCCCAAGGCCACAAGGGAATATATGGTGCCGATTTGTACGCCGTTAATGAGTTGATATAATACAGTCATGTGACATATCATTCCTTATTTTATTACAATTCGACATGGAAAGGACAGCGGGCTGCCGCCGTTCCTTTGCAGCCAATGTTAGACGATGCTTCGCCGCCAAATGGGGGCGGGCCGTTGGCTGCCGGCGTTCCAAAGAGGGATGCGGGAAAACGGGGCCAAATCAGCCAAATAAATGAAAAAGAAAGGAAAAAAATTCCAAAATTCCTTTTAAACAGTCTCCAGGGGGCGGCGAGTACCCGCCGCCCCCTGCTTTTTTACAAGAAAGGGAACGATTAGCTTCCGGAGTATTTCTTAAACAGCGTATATTTGCCGCCTGCAATCTTGGTGATGAAGCATTGTTTCACGGGGTTGTTGTTCGCGTCAAAGGTAATGTGACCGGTGACGCAGTCCATATCGGTGGCTTTTATGGCATCGATAATTGCTTGATAGGAGGCTGCGTTGGCGCCGATGTCCGTTCCCTTTTTGGCGGCTGTGCTGATGGCGTTGTACATAATCATTGCAGAGTCGTAGCCCAGAGCGGCAAGTGCGTTGGGCTGCTGGTTAAACTGCTTCTGATAGGCGGTTAAAAAGTCCTGCACCACCGCACTGGTGTCGGCGGCGGAATAGTGGTTTGCAAAATACATTCCGTCAAACACGGAGGTGTCCGCGCCCTGGATTTCCATCACACCGTCAGTGCCGTCGACCCCCAGGAAGGTTCCGGTATACCCCAGTTTTTTGGCCTGAGAGCAGATCAGATAAGCGGTGTTGTAATAATCGGGGATAAAGAGCACGTCGGCTTTGGCGTTGGCAATGTTGGTGAGCTGGGCGTTAAAATCGGTGTCACCTTTGGCATACCCCTCGGAGGCGACGATGTTGAGGCCCAGTTCCTTTGCCTTTTCGGTGAAGGTATCCTTGAGACCGGTGGAATATGCGTCGGACGTGTTATAGATGATGGCCGCTTTCGTCGCTTTCAGGTCGTTCTTGGCCACGGTGGCCATTGTATGACCCTGGAAGGGATCGAGGAAGCAGGCGCGGAAGAAATTCTTGCCGTATTTGGTGACGTCGGGATGGGTGGCGGTGCCGGAGATGCAGGGGATATTGTCCTTTGCGGAAAGCTGGGCGACGCCAAGGGTGGGAGAACTGGTGACCGGGCCGAGAATGGCGGCTACCTGATCCGAACTGACCAGTTTGTTATACGCGTTGATGGCTTCGGTGGGGTCGCCTTTATCGTCGCAGATAACCAGTTCGATTTTTTTGCCGTCCACGCCGCCTTTTTCGTTGAACTGATCGGTGTAAAGCTGAACGGCGTTTTTGACGGCGGTGCCGTAAACGGCTACGTCGCCGGTCAGGGGAGCGATGACGCCGACCTTAATGGCGCCGGAAGACGAGCCGCCGGCGCTGGGGCCGGCGCTTGTGCTGGTTTCGCTTTTGTTTCCACAGCCGGCCAGCAGGGTGCACATCAGGGCCGCCGCAAGCATCAGGGCCACTATGCGGGATCTTTTCATACTTACTTCCTCCATTTTTTAGATTTTGCGGATAACCGCAGGTACTAAAATATGTTGACAATTATATCGTTGTTCGGAAAAATTGTCAATCTTTTTTGTGCAGGATTGACGATGACGCTTGTATTTGTGAAAAAAATGTAAAAAAAGTTTAAATAATGAATCCGCCGTTGGGAGAGAGAACCTGGCCGGTGATAAAGTCCGCTCCAGGGGACGCTAAGAATAAAATGGAGGCCGCAATGTCTTCCGGTGTTCCCAAAACGCCAAGAGGCGTTTCCTCTTTTAGCGCTTCGATGGAAGCTTCATCCAAATTTCGGTTCATATCGGTGTCGATGACTCCGGGGGCCACGCTGTTTACCGTGATGCCGGAAGGTCCCAATTCCTTTGCTAGCGCCCGGGTCAATCCGATCACCGCCGCTTTGGTGGCAGAATAGGCCACTTCGCAGGAGGCCCCTGTGAGTCCCCACATGGAGGACAGCGTAATGATTTTTCCCGCTTTCCGATGCAGCATGGAAGGGAGGACCGCCTGGCAGCAGTGAAACATGCCGTCTAAGTTCACAGCAAAAAAATTGCGCCACTCCCGGGGGGTAATGTCAGTAAACAGCTTCTGGTGCGCAATGCCGGCATTGCACACCAGAATGTCAATTTGAGAAAAATATTGCAACGTTTTGTCAACCATAGCAAACACTTGATCCCGGCAGGAAACGTCGGCCTGGACCGTGATGGCGGTATGCCCCTGGGCGGACAGCTCCTCTTTCAGGCGGAACGCCTCCGCCTCGCTCTGGTTGTAGTGGATGGCGACGGCGTAGCCCTCCCGCGCGAACAGCCGGGCGGCGGCCCGGCCAATCCCCCGGGAAGCGCCGGTAATCAGAACAGTCTTCTTCAAACTTGAGACTCCTTTCCAAGGGGCGAGAATCCTGGGCAAGGCACCTTCCAGATGCGGTCCGCATATTGGGCAATGCTCCGGTCCGCAGAGAAAACGCCGGAGCGGGCAATGTTCATCAGCGCCATTTGATTCCAATGCGAAGGGTTTCGGTAGGCCCGGTCGATTTGCTCGTGGGCGGCTTTGTATGACTCAAAGTCGGCTAAAAGCATATATTCGTCCGCCGGCCTGCCGTTTCCAAACAGCAGGCGGCTGACAAGGTTTGGGTATGCTCTGCCGCCGCCCAGCCCGGAGGTCAGCGCGTCCACGGCATGTTTTAAGCTTTCGCTGTGGCTGTAACAGACATAGGGATTGTATCCCTTTTGCTTTTCGTCTGCCACCTGTCTGGCGGTCAGGCCGAACAGGAACATATTTTCGCCGCCCACCGCCTCGTGCATTTCCACATTGGCGCCGTCCAGCGTGCCGATGGTAAGGGCGCCGTTCATCATGAACTTCATATTTCCCGTGCCGGAGGCCTCTTTCCCAGCGGTGGAGATCTGTTCGGAAACTTCCGCCGCTGGGATCACTTTTTCCGCCAGGGAGACCCGGTAGTTTTCCAGAAAGACGACTTCCAGCCGCCCCTTGCAGACCGGATCGCCGTTTACCATGGCGGAAACATTGCAGATCAGCTGGATGATTTCTTTGGCAATCAAGTAGCCTGGGGCGGCCTTGGCTCCGAAGAAAAAGGTGCGGGGCACCATGTCAAAATGAGCGTCGCTGTGCAGCCGGTCATATAAATACAGAATGTGCAGGACGTTTAAAAGCTGCCGCTTGTATTCATGCAGCCGTTTGACCTGAACGTCGAATACGGTGTCGGGATTGATGCGAACGCCGCTTTGCCGCAGCATATAGGCGGCAAATTCCCGTTTGTTTTCCAGTTTGATTTGTCCCAGCCGCGCAAGCACCCCGGTGTCGGAAGAAAATTGTTCCAGTTGGGAGAGCGCCTGGGGGCACAGCAGGTATTCGTCCGAACCGATGAGCTCCCGGATCAGGCGGTCCAGACGGGGGTTGGACTGGGAAAGCCAGCGGCGGTGATCAATGCCGTTTGTGACGTTTAGGAATTTATCCGGGTGGAGTGCGAAGGCGCTTTTAAAAACATCCTGCTTTAAAATGCCGGTGTGCAGGGCGGAAACGCCGTTGACCGCGAAGCAGGCGGAAACGCATAAATTTGCCATGCGCACTTCGCCGCCCCAGATGATCGCAAGCTCCTGCTGCCGGACCATGTCTCCGCCGAAACGGGCGGCGGTCTCCATGGAATTGCGGCGGTTCAGCTCGCAGAGAATGGTCCAGATCCTGGGAAGCAGCTTGGCGATCAGATCTTGGGGCCAGCGCTCCAGCGCCTCCGACAAAATGGTGTGATTGGTGTATGCGACGGTATGGCGCACGATTTCATATGCTTCCTCCCATCCATATCCGTCTTCGTCCAGCAAAATCCGCATGAGCTCCGGAATTACCAGGGCGGGATGCGTGTCGTTGATCTGAATTACATGCTTTTGATGAAAATTTTTCAGCGTCCCATATTTGGCCCGGTGTTGCCGGACAATGGACTGAACCGTGGCGGAGACAAAGAAGTACTGCTGCTTGAGCCGGAGGGACTTTCCTTCATAATGATGATCGTCCGGATACAGCACCTTGGCGATCACTTCCGCCATCGCCTGCTGTTCCACCGCTTTCAGATATTCACCCCTGGAATACAGGGACATGTCCGCCGGCACGGGACATTTTGCATCCCATAGGCGGAGAAGATTCACCTGCCGGGTGTGAAAACCGGAGATCTCCATATCCCTGGGGACGGCCAGAACGGTGCTGTAATCCCGGTGATGGATCTTATGACATCCGTTTTCCCAATAGTCCTCCACCACGCCGCCGAAGCGGACTTCTTCCACTTCATCCACTTTTGGGATCAGCCAGACGTCTCCAATATCCAGCCAGTTGTCCGCCAGCTCCGCCTGGCGTCCGTCAATGATTTTCTGTTTAAAAATGCCAAGCTCATAGCAGATGGAATAGCCGGTAGCCGGGATGCCCAGAGTGGTCATGCTGTCCAGATAACAGGCGGCCAGCCGGCCCAGCCCTCCGTTCCCAAGGCCGGCGTCCGGTTCCGTTTCAAAAATATCTGAAGCGGAAAAACCCAGCTCGGCAAGCGCCTGGGTCAGCGGTTCCAGAACGCCCAGGTTAAATGCGTTTTTCATAAGAGAACGGCCCAGCAGAAATTCAAGAGAAAGATAATGTACCTGCCGGGTTTCCTCGTTTTTTTGTTTTTCTTCCGCGTGAAGCTGCCGTTCGGACAAGATGTCCCGCAGCACCAGGGCGGAGGCTTTGAAAACGTGCACCGGGGCGGCTTCGCTGATCTCCCGGCCGAAATTATGGTGAAGCTTTCGGGCAATCTGGTTTTTCAGATATTGTTTGGTATAAGTTGGCATGGATTGAAGATCTCCTTGTATCTTAAGCTTTAGTTGAGCAGCTGGCGGTAAAGGTCCAAATATTCCGCGGCAGACTTGTTCCAGGAAAAGTCGGCGGTCATGCCTCTTTTCATCAGCGTATGCCAGACGTCTTTCTTGTGATAGCAGGAGACCGCCATCCGGAGCACATGCAGCATATCGTCCGCGCTGTAGTAGGAAAAGGTAAAGCCATTGCCCGCGCCGGTTATTTCATTATAAGGGACAACGGTGTCAAACAGGCCGCCGGTCTCCCGCACAACGGGTACGGCGCCATACCGCATGGCGATCATCTGAGACAGCCCGCAGGGTTCGCTTTTGGATGGCATCAGGAACAGATCGGCTCCGGCGTATATGTTCATGGACAGGCCGGGAGAATACATGATTTTGGCTGACAGGCGGTCAGGATACTGCCGTTCGGCATTTAAAAAAGCCTGTTCATAAGCAAAGTCTCCCCGGCCTAAGAGTACGAACTGCACGTCCATGTCCATCATGGCTGGAAGGGCGGAAGTCACAAGATCAAAGCCCTTGTGGGAGACCAGCCGGGAAATGCAGGCGATGATGGGCGTTTCCGGGTTGGGCCGTAAACCCAGCGAATGCTGGAGCGCCCGCTTGTTTTTGGCCTTGCCGGATAAATCGCCCACGCTGTAATTTGCACTGATGCCCGGGTCGGCGGAAGGGTCATACGTTTTGGTGTCGATTCCATTTAAAATGCCCCTCATTTTATGGGAACAGTCTTGGATAACGCCTTCCATGCCTTTGCCATAAAACGAGTTCCGCAGCTCTTTGGCATACGTGGGGCTGACGGTGGTGACGAAATCCGCGGTGAGAATGGCGCCTTTCAAAAGGCAGACGTCGCCGTAATATTCCAAAGACCCGTCCGCCAGCCAATGGGAGGGAAGACCGAACAAATCGCCCAGTGTTTCCCGTCCATACCGGCCCTGGTATTCGATATTATGGATGGTAAAAACGGTTTTTATAGCAGCCGGCCAGGAAAAGCGGTCCGCCTCCTCTTTCAGATAGATGGGAATAAGAGCGGTTTGCCAGTCGTTGCAGTGGATGATTTCCGGACGGGCGTCCAAATGGGGGATGGATTCCACCACCGCCCGGCAAAAATAGCCGAAACGCTCCCCGTCGTCATAATAGCCATAAGGTTCGCCCCTCTTGAAATAATGTTCGTTATCCACAAAGTAATAGGTCACGTTGTCCCGCTTCAGCCGGAACAAGCCGCAATAGATGGACCGCCAGGACAAATTTACATAAAAATATTTCAGGAAAGTCATTTGGCTGCGCCAATGGCTGCCGATGCTTCCATAGAGCGGCAAAATGACGGACACTTCCGCTCCGGCGTCAGCCAACGCGCCGGGAAGGCTGCCTGCCACGTCGGCAAGGCCGCCGGTTTTGACAAACGGAGCCGCTTCGGATGCGGCAAACAAAATTTTCATGGATGATACTCCTCCTTTCGTCTGCGCAGAGCATAGACATTGGGCCAGCGGCAATTGTCTGGTCAAATTACACTGTCCTTGGCCAGCACCAGAGGATAACTGTCATGGCCCATTAACATCCGCCCCTGGTTGATAACCACATCTTTATCCGCGATGACGCAATTCAAAATGGCCCCGGAGCGAATCACGGTATCCTGAAGTAAAATGCAGTTTTTGACCCGGACGTCTTTTTCAATGCGGACGCCCCGGAACAGGATACTGTTTTCCACTTCCCCCTCGATGATGCAGCCGTCCGCCGCCAGACAGTTTCTTGGCTTGGCTTCCGGCCCGTAGTAGGTGGACGGGTCGGACCGGACTTTGGTGCGGATGGGATGATCCGCATGAAAAAGGGAAGAGCGTACCTTGGGAGAGAACAGCTCCATGCTTTTGGCATAGTAAGCCGCGGAGGACTGGATGCGGGCGGCATAGCCCTGGAAGATGTAGGGGGAGATGGACAGTGTGCCGCCCATGTTTTGCAGAACGTCTTTGCTGAATCCGTACAGATTGTGAGACGCGCAGTAATCGGTGAGGCTCAGCAAAAGAGACTTGGAGAGAATGTAAACATCCAGCGATTCGTAGGGCAGGGAGTTTCCGCCGCCGCAGGAGACGTCGGAGACCAGCCCGTTTGGACCGATGGAAAAGTAGGTGGTGTATTCCGGCTCTCCCACGGGAGGCCGGACGCAGACCGCCGTGATGTCTGCGCCGCTGTCCAGATGCGCCTTAAATATGTCCCCCACAGGCAGATTGGCCACGAGATCGCCGGTACCCAGTATCACATAATCCTGATGAATCTGCTGCAGGTAGGTATAGACGCCTGCCAGCGCCTCCATCTCCCCCCGGAATTTTCCTCCGTCCCTCTTTTTGGCATAGGCAAAAGGAGGGAGAATCTTCAGCCCTCCGCGGATGCGGCTTAGGTCCCAGTTTTTTCCGGAACCCAGATGGTCCAGCAGGGATTGATAGCTTTCATGCAGAATGACCCCCACATCGGTAATACCCGCGTTTACATAGCTGGACAGCATAAAATCAATGATGCGGTACCGGCCGCCGAAGGGAATGGAAGAGGTGGTGCGGTGCTCCGTAAGCTCCCGCAGGCGGGGGTTACAGTGATAGGCAAACAAAATCCCATGCAGGTTGTTCATCGGATCCCCTCCTTCTCCGTTTGCTCCAGCATGGCCTTTGGCGGAACCGTGCCGCCGCCGGGAACCGCCACGCCGGACCCTAAGACAGTGACGCCCCAGTCTTCCGCCGGCGTTTGGTCGGGGGAGGCGCCCACATGCGCCCCCGTCCCCACTTTGGTGTTTTCGGCCAGGATGGCGTATTCCACCACGGCGCCGGACTCCACCACGGCGCCGGGCATAAGAATGGAATACCGGATTTCCGCGCCCGGTTCCACCCGGACGGAATGAAACAGCACCGAATTTTCCACCTTCCCATATACTTCGCTGCCGCAGGTCACCAAGGAGTGAGAGATGACCGCGCCGCTTCCGATGAGCTGCGGAGGCATGGTCGGCGTGCGGCAGTAGACCGGCCAAGTATCGTCATAGAGCCGGACGCCCGAACGGACGGAGAGCATATCCATATTGGCGTCCCACAGGCTGACGATGGTGCCCACGTCCTTCCAATACCCGGAAAACCGATAGGCGGATATCTTTTCTCCCGCCGAGAGCATGGCGGGGATCACGTCGCCGCCGAAATCATTGGAGGAAGCGGGATTTGCTTCATCGGCAATGAGATACTGCCGCAGCTTCTTCCAGGTAAAGCAGTAAATCCCCATGGAGGCTAAATTGCTTTTGGGTTTTTTTGGCTTTTCCTCAAATTCATAAATAAAGTCTTCTTTGTCCACATTCATAATGCCGAACCGGGAAGCCTCCTCCATAGGAACCTCCAGCACCGAAATGGTACAGGCGGCCTTAGAGCGTTTATGATGGGCAAGGAGCACGGAATAGTCCATTTTATAAATATGGTCTCCGCTTAGAACCAGGACATAATCCGGATCAAACTGAGCAATGAACCCCATATTTTGATAGATGGCGTTGGCGGTTCCTTTATACCAGGTGCCCTTGGAGCCTTCCCTGACATAGGGAGGGAGAATGTGGACGCCGCCTAAGGTGCGGTCTAAGTCCCAGGGCTGACCGATGCCGATATAACTGCTCAGTTCCAACGGCTGGTATTGGGTCAGTACGCCCACTGTGTCGATCCCGGAATTGACGCAGTTGGACAGCGGAAAGTCAATGATGCGGTATTTTCCCCCGAAAGGGACGGCCGGTTTGGCGACTTTGCTGGTTAGCGCGCACAGCCGGCTTCCCTGCCCGCCGGCCAAAAGCATAGCAATACATTCTTTTTTCATGTGCATCCCGTTCCTTTCCCTGTGCCTATGGCTAAAGGCAATGACATTTCATTTGTCCGTTTCCCGGACGCATTCTTTACAATTCATCAAAACATGATATAAGGAGGGGTTCCCGGAAAGCTCCGCGCTTTCCGGGAACGAGCCTTGCGGGGCGGAGAAAATCAAGGGTGTTTGTTTTTTTGCCTGCCTTTTCGGGAGCCGCTGCCTTTCCGGGCGTTTGCAGGCGGCGTTTTTGGATGGCCCAAATTCCGGGGCGTCTTGGCAAAGGCGCCTTCCGGAGCCTTTGCCAAAGCGGTTTCCGAAACGGTTTTGGGCGCTTCCGCTTCCGTTTCTACCGGATCTTCCTCCGCCAGGTGCAGGAAAACAGCGGAAAGCGGAGGCAGATGAAGGATCAAAGAATAGTTTTGGCCGTGAAACGAAAATTTTTCGGTTTGCAGAAGCCCAAGATTGAGCCGATTGGACCCGCCGAACGCTTCCTGGTCGCTGCTGAATACTTCTTCATAACGGCCGGGCAGCGGGACACCCAGGCGGTATTCTTCCTGATCCACCGGGCAGAAGTTGCAGACCACAATGAGAAACCGGCCTTGTTTGTCCTTTCGCAGGAAAGCGGCGGTGTTGCCGCAGTTGTCGTCTGGCCGGAGCCACTGAAAGCCTTCCGGATGAAAGTCAATTTCCCAAAGAGGGCTGTTTTCCAGATAGAACGCCCCCGCCGCTTTGAAAAAGCGCTGCAGGCTCTGATGCGCGGGATACTCCAGAAGGTGCCAGTCCAGGGAATGGGCAAAAGCCCATTCCGAAAACTGACCGAATTCACAGCCCATAAACAGCAGCTTTTTCCCGGGATGGGCCAGCATATAGGCATAAAAAACCCGGACGCCGGCAAATTTTTCCGCATCGCTTCCTGGCATTTTCCCGATAAGAGACCCTTTCATATGTACCACCTCGTCGTGGGAGATGGGGAGCAAAAAGTTTTCAGAAAAGGCATACATCAGGGAAAAGGTGATGTCCTTGTGATGATACTGCCGGAAAATGGGGTCCAGCTTACAGTAATGCAGTGTGTCGTTCATCCAGCCCATATTCCATTTGAGGTTGAATCCCAGTCCGCCGGTGTCCACCGGATGGCTGACGCCGGGAAAAGCGGTAGACTCCTCGGCAATCATCAGAATGTCGGGATAGAGGCCAAACACCACGGTATTGATTTCCCGGAGCAAAGATATGGCCTCCAGGTTCTCCCGGCCGCCATATCTGTTGGGCCGCCAGCCGCCGTCCTGCTTCCCATAGTCTAAGTAAATCATAGAAGCCACCGCGTCTACCCGCAGGCCGTCTGCATGGTACATTTCCAGCCAGAAGCGGGCGGAAGAGCTGAGAAAGGAGCGGACTTCGTTTTTCCCATAATCAAATACCCGGGTGCCCCAGCTTGGGTGCTCCCGCCGGAAAGGGTCGTTGGATTCATAGCAGCAGGCGCCGTCAAATTCCAAAAGGCCGTGGGCGTCTTTGGGAAAATGGGCCGGGACCCAGTCCAGTATGACCCCGACGCCCGCCTGGTGGCATTGATCGATCAGGTACATGAGATCATGAGGAGTGCCAAACCGGGAGGTGGCGGCAAAATACCCGGTGCATTGGTAGCCCCAGGAATCGTCCAGCGGGTGTTCCATGACCGGCATGAGTTCCACATGGGTAAATCCCATTTCCTTCACATAGGGAACCAGCCACGCGGCAATGTCCCGATAGCTGAGAAATTCTCCTTCGCCGGTGCGCCGCCAGGAGCCTAGATGCACTTCGTAGATATTCATGGGCTGGTCATAGACTTTGTGAGTGCTGCGGTAGGAAAACCAGTTTTCATCTCCCCAGGCGTACCCTTCCAGGGCATATAATTTGGAGGCGGTAGCGGGGCGGGTTTCTGCGTGGAACGCATAAGGGTCGGCCTTTTCCAAAAGCGCGCCGCTTTCGGTGCGTACGGCGAATTTATAAGTATCATACTGTTGAAGCCCCGGGATAAACAGCGACCAGATGCCCGCCGTAATCTTCTCCATGGGATGAACGGAAGAATCCCAACCGTTGAAGGAGCCAATCACGGAGACAGATACCGCACGGGGCGCCCAGACTCGAAAAGTTGCGCCGCCTCCGGTAAGATGCCCGCCCATAAATTGATAGGCGCGGCTGTTTTTTCCTTGGTGGAACAAATATGCGTCATGGTCCAAAGCGGCTTTTTGCTCCATGTCCTTTTTCTCCCTTCCGTATATATACGACGTAAAATCGCGGATCTTTCCAGCAGGCGGGAATAGAAGTCCCTTTTAAAAAAATTTACTCAAATGTCCAATATTTCAGACGCTCGGATACAAAAAAGACGGGTCAATTTCCCAATATATTGCTGCTGTACAGCCATTATACCATTGCTTTTCTGGAATTCCAATTGCAGGACGGGGAATTTTAAAAAGAAAACAAAAAGCCCTGGATTTCGACAAAAAAACAAAAGATTTTTGACCCTGCGGTTCCCTGGAAAAATGACGAAACGGCAAAAATCCCCGGCGCCGGGAAGGCGCCGGGGACTGAGAAACGGGGGAGCAATAGAGCTTTGATCTCCCGCCGCCCTTTTTCGATTTTTTTACCATGGCAGGGACAGGACGCCCCTTGGGCACTTGCCGGTAAGGGAGCCTGGATCACATCCCGGCGGCGGACTCAAAATAGCGTTTGGTGGAATTCACATCGTTTGCGATTTGCGCCGCAAGGTCGTCCAGAGAAGCAAATTTGCGTTCCGGGCGCAGAAATTTATAAAATTCCATCCGGACGGTTTCTTCATAAACGTTGCCGGAAAAACCCAGCAGAAACCCTTCAATCCGAATGCTGCCGCCTTCCTCCACCGTGGGACGCACGCCAACATTGGTAACCGTGGGATAAGACGTCCCGTCGGGGAAGAACACCCGGGTGACATATACGCCGTGCCTGGGAAGCAGAACCTCCCCGCTGGTTTTGAGATTGATGGTGGGAAACCCGATGGACTGGCCCAGCTGCCGCCCGTGAACGACCTGCCCGATCAGGGAATGGGGGTGCCCCAGGAAGGTCACCGCCCGTTCCATCTCCCCCTGGGCGACCAGCGTACGGATATAGGAGGAACTGACGGTGGCGCCATCCAGCTCTACTTTCTGAATGATTGAGCAGCCGATGTCCAGTTGCGCACATTTTTCTTGGAGCCGGACGGGGTTGCCCTCCCCTTTATATCCGAAATGGTAGTCGTGCCCGGCCACCAGATACACGGCGCCGCACTGCCGGATCAAAAAATCGGTGAGAAAGGTTTCCCAGGGCATTTTCATCATGCGGTAGTCAAAATGGGCAAAGATTACTTCGTCAATTCCGAACAGCCTGCGCATCAGATCCGCCCGCTCCGCCGTGGAATTGAGCAGGTGAACCGGCTGCCCCATAATAAGATTTTCAGGATGCACGTCAAACGTAACGACGGCAGGACTGACCCCCAGCTTTTTGGCAACGCGCGTGGTTTCCCGCAGCAGGGCGGCATGGCCCCGGTGCACGCCGTCAAAAAAACCCAGGGCAATCACCCGTTTTTTTTCAGTTTCCAAAGATTTCACACCTCGTAGAAGCTTTTTATGGTTCGGATATGGCCGCGGCCGTTTTCGTCCCGTTCCAATTGGCCCAGCAATAGAAATGCCCCGGTGGTTTCTTCATAGACCCTGTAGATGCCAGGGTCCCCCTCCAGGGGGACCAGAGCGCCGTTCCGGCACAAGCGCGCCTGGTCTGGGCCGGCGAACAGCGGAGGATATGCGGAAAAACAGCGGTCCACCGGCAGCAGCAGGCTGGCCGCTTCGCCGCGCGCCGCCGCCTCCTCCACCGCTTGAAGCGTTACCGCTTGATTGAGCGTGAACTCGGATGATCGGGTGCGCAGCAGGGAAGCCATGGCGCCCCCGCAGCCCAAGGCTGTGCCGATGTCATGGCAGAGGGTGCGGATATACGTTCCTTTGGAGCAGACCACCTGCAAAAGATAATCCCCGGTTTTGGACCGGTCCAGGTAAGTAAGCTCCGAAATGGTAACCGGACGGGGATCCCGCGCCACGGTTTTTCCCCGGCGGGCCAGTTCATAAAGCTTTTTCCCATCCCTTTTAATGGCGGAGTACATGGGGGGAAGTTGCAGAATATCCCCCTGAAATCGACTCAGCACAGCCTTTAAAGAGGAAATGCTCAAATCAGAAGGCCGGGTTTCCAGCACTGTGCCGGTAATATCTTGGGTGTCGGTGATGATGCCGGGGCGAAACCCGGCGATATATTCCTTATCCCCCCGCATGGCAAAGTCCACCGCCCGGGTGGCCCGGCCCACAAAAATGGGGAGCACGCCAGTTGCCATCGGATCCAATGTCCCGCCGTGACCGATGCGGCGCTCTTTAAACAGCCCGCGCAGGCGGGCAACCACGTCGTGGGATGTCCAGCCCGCGGGTTTATTGATGATGAGAATGCCGCTTGGCATTTTGCACCTCCGGTAAAATCATGGCTGCAGGAAGCGGTACGTCAGCGGCGCCGAACCTGCGCGATGGCGCCTAAAATGGCGCGTTTGGCGGCCTCGATAGAACCGTTTACCGTGCAGCCGGAGGCCGCCGCGTGCCCTCCGCCCCCCAACAGTGCGCAGACGTGGGAGGCGTTTATATGGGAAGGGTCCGTCCGCGCGGAGATTTTGGAGGTCCCGTCCTTCTGCTCCCGAATGGTAATGGCGGCCAAAACCCCCGCAATCTGCCCGGGAAAATTAGAAATTTCTTCCACATCCGCTTCGGTGGCCCCAAGCCTGTCCATCAGAGAAAGGGGAATGGACGCAATGGCAATGGCCCCGTCCTCGTGAAACTCTATGGTTTGGGTAAGCCGGGCTTCTATTTGCAGGCGGCGCAGGGATTTCGTGCGAAACAGCGCCTTATTCAGCGCCTGATAGTCAATGCCCGTATCCATCAGAGCGGCGGCAATTCGATGGGTTTCTCCCGTTGTATTGCTGAACTGGAAACAGCCGGTGTCGGTGGATATGGCGACATAAAGGGGAAGGGCCGTTTCCCGGGTCAGCCCGCCCAGCTCCAGGGCGATGCGGTAAATCAGCTCCCCGCAGGCGGCGCAGGAGGGATCCACGCAGGAAGCCTCCGCAAATCCTTCATAAGTGGGATGATGGTCGATGGCCAAGCCAATTTGACCGGACAGCCCTCTTGCGTTGACTTGCAGAAGCGAAAGGCTGGCAATATCCACACTGACGATAAAAGAAGGGGAAAAGCTTTCCGGCGCAAGGTAGGGAAGCAGGTAAGAAGAAAAAGTGCCGGTAACGCCGGGGTTGGGAAGGGCATAAGCCCGGAGGCCCGCCTGCCGCAGCAGCGCGCAAAGGCCGGCGGCGCAGCCGATGGTATCCCCGTCCGGCCGGATATGGCTTAAAATTAAAATATTGTTTTGCCGCAACAGCAGTGCCGCCGTTTCCGAAACGGTCATACTCAAGATCCTCCCGGATGGTTTAAGGTTCCTCTTGTGTCTTGTTTTTCTCTTCCATTTTCTTTAAAAGAGAAAAGATGTGGACGCCCTTGTCAATGGAATGGTCCAGGCAGAAAACCAGCTCCGGCACGTAACGCAGGGACAGGGCATTCCCCAGTTCCCTTCTGAGCCAGCCGGAGGCGGATTTTAAGCCTTTCAAAACAGTTTCCGCCCGCTCCTGATCCAGAACGCTGACAAACACTTTGGCATAGCGCAGATCCGCGCTGGTATCCACAGCGGTGACGCTGACAACGCCGCGTACCCGCGGGTCTTTCATTTCCCGCACAAAGGAAGAAAGCTCCCGGGCGATTTCTTCGTTGATCCTGCCAATTCGATTGCTGCTCATATTTCCTCCAAAGCTCCGTTCCAAGGGCGGCCGCGGCCGGGGCGCTATGCCTCGACCTGCTCCATGATAAAGGCTTCGATAATGTCGCCCTCTTTGATGTCGTTGTATTTTTCAATTCCGATTCCGCATTCATACCCGGCGGCGACTTCTTTTACATCATCCTTAAAGCGGCGCAGGGAAGCCAAAATGCCTTCGTGAATCACGATGCCGTCCCGGACAATCCGCGCTTGGGCGGTGCGGGAAACCTTGCCGTCCTGCACATAGGAGCCGGCAATAGTGCCCACGCCAGTAACCTTGTACACCTTCCGCACCTCGGCACGGCCCAGATATACTTCCTTGAATTTGGGGGCCAAAAGCCCTTTCATGGCCGCTTCAATTTCGTTGATGCAGTCGTAAATCACCCGGTACATACGCATATCCACGCTGAGGCGGGCGGCCTGATCTCTTGCTACGCTTTCCGGACGGACATTGAACCCTACAACGATGGCATTGGCGGTGGAAGCCAGCATCACGTCGTTTTCCGAAATGGCGCCCACGCCGCTGTGAATGACCTTGACCCGGACATCGCTGCGGGAGAGCTTTTCCAAGGAAGCTTTCAGCGCGTCAGCGGAGCCTTGCACGTCTGCCTTGACGATCACGTTCAGTTCCTTGATTTCGCCCTGCTGAATCTGGGAGAACAGGTCTTCCAGGGTAACCTTCTGGTTCTGAGGCCGGTTGGCGGCGTCCTTTTCTTCCTGTTTGCGCTGTTCCACCAGTTCCCGGGCCATCCGCTCGTCATCCACCGCGTGGAAGTTGTCTCCCGCACCGGGCACTTCGGACATGCCGATGATTTCTACGGGAACGGAAGGACCGGCGGACTCCAATTTTTCGCCTTTTTCGTTGGTCATGGCACGCACCCGGCCCACGGATGTGCCGGCGATAATCACGTCGCCCTGGCGCAGCGTGCCGTTCTGCACCAAAAGGGTGGCAACCGGGCCGCGGCCTTTGTCCAGCCGGGCTTCAATGACGGTTCCGTGGGCGCTGCGGTTGGGATTTGCCTTCAGATCCCGCATTTCGGCGGTGAGAATGACCATTTCCAGAAGCTGGTCGATCCCCTGGCCGGTTTTTGCGGAAATTTTACAGAATATGGTATCGCCGCCCCATTCTTCCGGCACCAGCTCATATTCCGTCAGTTGCTGCATGATCCGGTCGGGGTTGGCGTTGGGCTTGTCGATTTTGTTGGCCGCCACGATGATGGGAATGTTGGCCGCTTTCGCGTGGTTGATGGCTTCGATGGTTTGGGGCATGATCCCGTCGTCCGCCGCCACCACCAGAATGGCGATATCGGTCACCATGGCGCCCCGGGCCCGCATGGAGGTAAACGCTTCGTGGCCCGGCGTGTCCAAGAAGGTGATGGGGTGTCCGCCGATCTCCACCTGATACGCGCCGATGTGCTGGGTAATGCCGCCGGCTTCCCCTTCCGCCACATGGGTGCGCCGGATTCTGTCCAGAAGGGAGGTTTTCCCGTGGTCCACATGGCCCATGACCACGACCACCGGGCTGCGCGGCTCCAAATTTTCTTTCTTATCTTCGGAAACGTCGATGAGCCGCTCTTCGATGGTGACGATAACCTCTTTTTCCACCTTGCAGCCCATCTCCAAGGCTACCAAAGCGGCAGTATCATAATCAATAGTTTCGGAAACCGAGGCCATGACACCCATTTTAATGAGCTGCTTTACCACTTCCGCTCCGGTTTTTTTCATGCGGGAAGCCAGCTCGCCCACGCTGATCTCATCCGGAATCTGCACTTTTAAAGGCGGCTTTTTGGCAATTTCCATTTGCAGGCGGCGAAGCTTTTCCTGTTCTTCCTGCCTGCGTTTATTGCCATAGGAACGGTTTCTTCTTTGGTTTCCGCTGTTTTTGAATTTTTCTTTGCTTTTTATATGCTCCGTGTGCTCCGGCGCCAGCTTTTCCAGACGTTCATCGTAACGGTCCAGGTTCACAGTGGTGGATTTTCTGGTATCCACGATTTTTTTCTGGGGGATTCTGGAGCTTGGGTGGACAGGCGGCTTCCCCGCGGGTTTCTGGGCGTTCGGCTGCTGACCCGGCTGCTTCTGGGCGGCGGGTTTCCCGCCACTCTGACGGATCGCACCGCCTTGCCCTGGCGCGGTTTCCTGTTTCGGCCGGGGAGCGGGCCGGGAGGCCGGAGCCTTGCTGTGGGAGGAAACCTGCCTGTGCGCCTCGGAAGGCGCGGTCTTGCCGGCCGCGTCTCCGGCCGGCGTTTTATATGTCTCTGCAAAAATTTCTTCCATACCGGCTACCTGATTATGTTGGGTGAGATACTCGAAGAGTATGGACAGTTCCTCGTCTTCCAGCACCTGCATATGATTTTTCGGCGTTTTGTCATAGGCGGTCAGAATATCCATAATGGACTTGGATCCAATGCCGAAATCCTTTGCCACCTCATGCACTCGATATTTATTTAAACTACTCAAATCAGCACCTCCGTTGTTGTGGGGACCTGATCCGGCGGAAGGATACAAATGAAATTTATATCCTTCAGCCGGATCAGGTAAGAAACCGCTTGTTTCCCACCCTCATGATTGCTTCTTTCGCCGTTTTGCTTTGCGGGATCGCATTTCTTGCCGGCGCCGCCGGATGCGGGCCTCTCGCTTTTCCAAAAATGCCACGGCTTCCGCACTGTTTTGGATCTGCTCTGTTTGAAGTTTTTTTGCCAGAGAAGCGGCAAGGCCCACGTCGGTGAACGCTAAAATAGCGCAGGGAGCGCTCCCCGTGGCAAGGCCCAGCTCCTCTTTGGTAAAGGGAAGACGCAGGCAGGGGACCTTCCCCGCGTCTGCGAAATGGCATGCTCTGCGAACGGTATTGTCCGCGGCGTCCTTTGCCAGAAGGAGAAGGGCGGCGGTGCGGGATCGTGCCGCCGCTCCGGCGAGCTCTTCGCCGATTTCCAGACGGCCCGCCTTTTTGGCAAGGCCAATCAACTGCAAGATAGAAGCGTCAGGATTCATTTTGACCCTCCAGCTGTGTTTTCAGCGCCTCGTAAACCTCCGGGGGAACGGGGGCGGAAAAGGCGCGCTCAAAGCCCCTGGACTTCTGGGCGCGGGCGAGACAGTCCAGATTGGGACAGATATACGTCCCGCGCCCAGGCTTTTTTCCTTTAAAATCAATGGAAATTTCCCCCTGAGGGGATTTGACCACCCGGATCAGCTCCCGCTTGGGTTTCATTTCCCGGCAGCCAAGGCACTGGCGCATCGGAATTTTCTTCGGTGTCATGATAGGCCCCCTTTCCCAAGGCTAGGAAATCGTATCGGACGCTTCCTCCTGAGCGGCCGAGGCCGCCTTGATGTCAATTTTAAATCCGGTCAGCTTAGCCGCGAGGCGTGCGTTCTGTCCTTCCTTGCCGATGGCGAGGCTCAGCTGATCGTCGGGCACCACCACCCGGCAGCTTTTCCCGTCCGCCCCCACTTCAACCGAGATAACGTCGGCGGGGGAAAGGGCGGAGGCCACATAGGAAGCGGGATCTTCGCTGTATTTGATGATATCCACTTTTTCTCCCCGGAGTTCATCCACCACGTTGGAGACACGCCCGCCCCGGGGACCCACACAGGCTCCGATGGGGTCTACGTTTTCATCGTTGGACCAGACGGCGATTTTGGTGCGGCTGCCAGCTTCCCTTGCAATACTTTTGAGTTCCACAATGCCTTCAAACAATTCGGGAACTTCCAGCTCGAACAGGCGCTTAACCAGCCCCGGATGGGTGCGGGACAAAAGCACCTGAGCGCCTCTTGTGGATTTCCGCACTTCCACCACATAGACTTTGAGCCGCATGCCTTCCGTGATGGGTTCGCCCCGAACCTGCTCGCTGGCTGCAAGCATGGCTTCGGTGGTTTCGTTGCCGCTGCCGATTTTGAGGGAAGCGTTTCCGGAACGGGGATCGATTCGGGTGACAACGCCGGTGAGAACCTCGTGTTCTTTGGAGGTGAATTCATCGTATATCATGCCCCGTTCCGCTTCCCGGATGCCCTGAATAATGACCTGACGGGCCGTCTGCGCGGCGCGGCGGACAAACGATTCGGTTTTGAATTCCACCTGAATGATGTCTCCAAGG
>JAQVYO010000012.1 GCA_028708585.1 Oscillospiraceae bacterium | reverse complement strand
ATGGTTGCGGAGGCAGGATTTGAACCTACGACCTTCGGGTTATGAGCCCGACGAGCTACCGAACTGCTCCACTCCGCGATATATTTTGGTGCCGGAGACCGGGCTCGAACCGGTACGGGATATGCTCCCACGGGATTTTAAGTCCCGGGCGTCTGCCAGTTCCGCCACTCCGGCGAATGTTTCAGCACCTCTTTTGGTGCTCAACCAGAATACCACACTGGGGCGGCCTTTGTCAAGAAAAATTTTTTACCCGAGGAATAAGCCTTTGAACACAAGAAAAATCCGGTTAATCCCCATCCTCTTCGGCTCCGGCCTCTTTTGGCGGCTGGCTGCCATCTCGTTCCAGGAAAAAGGAGGCCTCCATATCGGCGGTGGCCAAGGCAAAGGCCAGGGGATACTGCCGGAGAGCCTGCCCCACCGTGCGGCTGTCTTCCGGACCGGAAAACCCCATATGCCAACGAATGGCAAAGGCCTCCTCCCGGCTGAGACGCATAAATCCTGTGATAATATAAACGGATTTCTCCCCGTGCCCATAAGGAAGCGTGTCATTGTATTCAAAAGTGGGGACGCTCCGCCATTTTCCGTCCGGCCCCTTCACATTGCGGGTGCCTGGCCGGTAGCAGCCGATTTTGCAGACGTCATGCAGCAGGCCGGCAATGGCAATGGATTCCGGTGTATAGTCGAGGCCGTACAGCTCCGTTACTCTGGGGCGGGCCAGATAATCCGCAAGACAGCGGTAGACGTTCATGCTGTGAACCGCAAGGCCTCCTTCATATGCGTTGTGATACCGGGCGGAAGCCGGCGCCGTGAGGAAATCGCTTTTGTTTACCAGGTAATCAAGAAGCGCGTCGCTGCCCGCCCGGTGGATATGCTCGGTATAAAGCGCGGTAAACGTATCCTGTACAGTCATTGGGGCCACTCCTTTCCGGTTCAGTATAACATAAAAAACCCAGAAGTGGGAAAGAAAACAGAAAGAAGCTTTTTTTACCTGGCAATGTATTCTTTTTCACCATATGTCTTTCATATTCAAGCAATTTGTGCTATACTGTTTTCGCTTTAATCAAAGACCTAATTTGGAAAGGTGAAGGAACCATTATGGGTGTAATAACGAAACTATTTGGAACCCACAGTGAGCGGGAACTCAAACAGCTGACTCCCGTGATTAATCGCATAGAAGCGCTGGATGAAGAATATAAGGCTCTTACAGATGCGCAGCTTCAGGCAAAAACACCGGAATTTAAGGAACGCCTGAAAAACGGCGAGACGCTGGACGGCATTTTGCCGGAAGCGTTCGCGACCATGCGGGAAGCGGCCAGCCGGGTGCTTGGCCTGCGGCCTTACCGTGTGCAGCTGGTCGGCGGCATGGTCCTGCATCAGGGTAGGATCGCCGAGATGAAAACCGGCGAAGGCAAAACCTTGGTGGCGACTTTGCCGGCGTATCTCAACGGTCTGACGGGAAAAGGCGTGCATATTATCACCGTCAACGACTACCTGGCCCGGCGGGACAGCGAATGGATGGGCAAGGTGTACCGCTTTCTGGGCCTGGAGGTGGGCCTTGTGGTTCACGGCCTTTCCAACGAAGAGCGGCGCAAAGCCTATCAAGCCGACATTACTTACGGTACCAATAACGAATTCGGGTTTGACTACCTGCGGGACAATATGGCGATTTATGCCACCGAAATGGTCCAGCGGGGCCATGCCTTTGGAATTGTGGACGAAGTGGACTCTATCTTAATTGATGAAGCCAGAACGCCGCTGATTATTTCCGGCCAGGGGGAAGAATCCACTCAGCTGTATCAAATTGCGGATGCGTTTATTGCCGGGCTGAAAGGAATGACCATTGCTTCCACCGATGAGAAAGAGGAAGAAGCGGAAGATATCGACGCGGATTATGTTGTGGATGAGAAGGCCCGTTCGGTGACTTTGACCGCCCGCGGCATTGCCAAATCGGAAAAGCATTTTAAGCTTGAAAATCTTTCCTCCCCGGAAAACACGACTTTGGCGCACCACATCAATCAGGCCATCCGCGCCCGCGGCCTCATGAAGCGGGATATCGACTATGTGGTGAAAAACGGCGAAGTGATCATTGTGGACGAGTTTACCGGCCGGCTCATGTTCGGCCGCCGGTATTCCGATGGCCTGCATCAGGCCATCGAGGCAAAGGAGCATGTAACGGTGGCAAGAGAGACCAAGACGCTGGCCACCATTACCTTCCAGAATTACTTTAGATTATATGAAAAGCTTTCCGGAATGACCGGGACCGCCCTTACCGAGCAGGAAGAATTCGGCCAGATTTATAACCTGGACGTGATTGAGGTGCCCACCAACCGCCCCATGATCCGGCTGGATCGCTCAGACGTTATTTATAAAAATGCGGCGGGCAAATACCGTGCCATTATCAATCAGATTGCCGAATGCCATGCAAAGGGCCAGCCGGTTCTGGTGGGTACCGTTTCCATTGAAAAGAGCGAGGCTGTCTCCAAGCTTTTAACCAAGCGGGGGATTCCCCATAATGTATTAAACGCCAAGAATCATGAAAAAGAGGCGGAGATCATTGCCCAGGCGGGCAAGTTGGGCGCCGTAACGGTGGCGACCAATATGGCCGGCCGCGGTACGGATATTATGCTGGGCGGGAACGCGGAATATTTAGCCAAAGCGGAGCTGCGGAAAGCCGGCCTTACCGACGTGCTTTTGGCGGAAGCCAACGGGTTCGCGGAAACGGATCATCCGGAGATCCTGGATGCCCGGAAGAAATTTAACGAAGCGGAAGAAAAGTATAAGGCGGTCATTTCCGAGGAAGCAAAGAAGGTCTGCGATGCGGGCGGGCTATTTATCCTGGGTACTGAGCGGCATGAATCCCGTCGAATCGACAACCAGCTGCGCGGCCGTTCCGGCCGCCAGGGAGACCCGGGCGAATCCCGTTTTTTCCTCTGCCTCGAAGATGATATCATGCGCCTGTTCGGTTCAGAGCGGGTGATGGGGATGATGGAATCCTTGGGCATCGACGAAGATACGCCCATCGAGCAGAAAATGCTTTCCAACGCCATTGAAAACGCGCAAAAGAAAGTGGAGTCCAAAAACTTCCAGATCAGAAAGACCGTCCTCGAATACGACGACGTGCTGAACGTCCAGCGGAAAGTGATCTATGAGCAGCGCCGCCAGGTGCTGGACGGGGAAGACCTGAAGGCGTCCATTGAAAATATGATTGCCGGAGTCCTTTCCAATGCGGTGCATTCCTCTTTCGGTGAGCGCAAGCATCTGACGGCAGAAGATTGGAATGCAGTCAAAGCGCCCTTTGTGGATATGTTCCTGGGCAAGGGTGAGATGGAATATACGATGGAGGAACTTGCGGAGCATACGGAACATGATTTGGAAGAGGATCTGCTCCAGCGCGCCATGGAGGTTTACAACAAGAAAGAGGAATCCCTTGGCGTTCCGCTGATGCGCGAGCTGGAGCGGGTGGTCACCCTGCGGGTGGTGGACGAATACTGGATGGATCATATCGACGCCATGCAGGAACTGCGGCAAGGCATCGGCCTGCGGGCCTACGGACAGACCGACCCGGTTGTGGAATACAAACGGGAAGGGTACGATATGTTCCAGCAGATGATTGACGCCATTCGGAACGAAACGGTTCGGAGGATTTTCCTTGCCCGGGTGCAGAACAACGCCGTCCAGAGGGAAAAGGTGGCCAGGGTTACCAACGAAGCCGGATCCAACGACGAGACGGCGCCCAAAAAGCAGCCTATTCGGAGAAAAGGGCCTAAAATCGGGCCAAACGATCCCTGCCCCTGCGGCAGCGGCAAGAAATATAAAAAGTGCTGCGGAATGAACCAGCTTTGATGGAAGGATGCGTCATGGGCATTACGGAACACAATCAAAACGGCCTGGTCTATCTCACCGCCGACAGCTTTGAAGCTGCCGGCGGCGTTGTCCATGCGTTTTCCACCCGGAAGGGCGGCGTAAGCAAAGGAACGTTTGCCACTTTGAACCTGGGGATCCGCCGGGGGGACGACCCGAACCTTGTGCGGGAAAACTACCGCATTTTGTGCGGCGCTTTGGGGCTTCCTTTGGAACGGATCGTGTGTTCCAACCAGGTACACGGGAACGAGGTGCGGACCGTTACCCGAAAGGATGCCGGAAAAGGGCTTTTTTATCCGGTGGACTACGAAACGGACGGTCTTGTAACCAATCAGGCAGATTTGCCCCTCGCCGTCTTTTCAGCCGACTGTATCCCCATTTTATTATATGACCCCGTGAGCCAGTCCATCGGGGCGGTTCACGCCGGATGGCGGGGAACCGCCCTGAAGATTGCAGCCCTGGCGGTGGAAAAAATGGGCCTGGAATATGGCGCCGCATCGGAGAACATTCTGGCCGCCGTCGGACCGGGCTTGTCCCAGTGCTGCTTTGAGTCGGATGGGGATGTGCCGGACGCTATGGAACGCGCATATGGCGCGCCCGTCCGCCGGTACATTGCAAAAAAGGGCCGGAAATGGTATTTGGATCTCAAGGGGATCAACGCGCACTGTCTGGAAAGTGCCGGCGTGCCGGCCGGGCACATCTCTGTTTCGGAGGACTGCACTCGCTGCCACCCGGAAAAATATTGGTCTCACCGGGCCACTGGAAAAGACAGAGGTTCCATGGCCGCTGTTATCTCGCTGAAACGGAAGGGAATATGAGCATGAAAGCGCTCCGTGGTTTGATTCCGATCTTGTTGATTTTGTGCATTCTCACCGCCTGCGGTTCCGCCGGAGGGGGAGGGGCCGAAGTTTCCGCCACGCCAAACGCTATGGCGTCCCCGGAAGAGACAAAATCATCCGGAGAGTTTACCCTCCCTTATTTTGCTCTGGCGGGGCTCAACCCCTATACCTGCGCAAACAGCACCAACCGCGTGTTTTTTCCGCTGATCTGGGAAAGCCTGTTTCATGTGGACAATACATTCCATCCGGTTCCGATTCTGTGTGAAAGCTATGAGGCGGGCCAGGACGGGGCTTCTTACACGCTGAAGCTGCGGGATTCTGTTTCATTCAGCGACGGAACGGCCCTTTCCGCCGCCGACGTTGTTTATTCGCTGAATATGGCCAAAGCGTCCGGCTCCCAGTATTCCGCGCGCCTGTCCGGCATATCCGGCGTGCGCGCGGAGGGGAGAGGTACGGTGCTGCTTACTCTTTCCGCCCCCAACGGCGATTTGCCCGTACTGCTGGATTTTCCCATTGTCAAGGAGAACAGCCTTGAGGGGACGCCTGTGGGAACAGGGCCGTATGCCTTCACGGAAACCAGGGGGTCCTATGCGCTGAAAGCCAACGCCGGCTGGTGGCAAAAGGCTGTTTTGCCGCTGAACACCATCCGGCTGTGCGGCGTGACCACGCCCGACCAGCTGGTGTATGGGATGAGGACCTATGAGCTGGATCTGGTAACTACCGATTTTACCGGGATCAGCGCGCCGGGATATTCCGGAGATTACCAAGTCTGGGACTATCCTACGGCCAATATGGTTTACCTGGGGTTCAACTTGAAAAGCGGTGCCCTGACCGATGCCGGGCTGCGCCGGGCGCTGTCCATGGGCGTTGACCGCACCGCCATTGTCTCCTCTTGCTTTTTCCGGCACGGGCAGGCGGCCGCGCTTCCTGTTTCCCCTTGTTCCGGCTACTATGATGAAAGTCTGGCCAAAACCCTTTCCTATTCCCCTCAGAACATGGAAAACGCGCTGAAATCGGCGGGCTACCTCGAAGTCAAGGATACGGATGGAGATGGAACGCCGGATGAAACGGTCATGTCGCCGCTGACGCTGCGTCTTTTGGTCTGCTCGGATAATCAGAACAAAGTAAAGGCGGCGCAGGCCGTCCAGCAGAACTTGGAAACCGTCGGAATTCGGGTAACCCGGAAGGAGCTGCCGTTTGCGGAATATGAGTCTGCGCTGAAAAACGGGGGCTATGACCTGTATCTGGCGGAAGCCAAGCTCACCGCCGACTTTGACTTGTCTGCCCTGCTAGGCAGCGGCGGAACCCTCAATTTCGGCGGATATCAAAGCGCCCAGGCGGATGTGCTGCTGAGCGAATGGAAGGTATCCTCCGGCGGCCAGCGCAAGGATGATTTTAAAAAGCTGTATCAGCTGCTGGCCAGCGACGCCCCGATCCTTCCCCTTTTGTTTAAGAGCGATTCCGTTTTAACCCACAGAGAGGCGGTGAGCGGCTTGGCGCCGACCGAAGGCTCGGTGTTCAGCGGCCTTGCGGACTGGAAATTTTCCTGAAACCAAAAAAACCATCGGACAAAGCCGGAAACGGCGGCTTTGCCCGATGGTTTTTTATTCTTGTTTTGTGAGGGATGGGAGAAAGAAAAAAGGCAACGGCGGCCGGAAAACCAGGACCGCTGAAACAAAACGATTTGCGCGTTTACGGAAAGGAAAGATCAGAGGGCGCCTTCCAAATCCAGTAGCTGCTTTTTAAGGAAAAGGCCGCCGCCATACCCTACAAGGCCGCCGTCCGTGCCGATTACCCGGTGGCAGGGGATCAGAATGGCGATGGGGTTGCGGTTGTTGGCCATGCCAACCGCGCGAAACGCCCGAGGGCGGTTTACCGCCTGGGCAATTTCCTTATAGCTGCGGGTTTCCCCGTAAGGAATGTTGCGCAAAGCATCCCAGACCTGGAGCTGAAACGGCGTTCCCTTGGGGGAGAGGGGCAGGTCGAATTGCTTCCGTTTCCCCTGCAGATATTCCTGGAGCTGCGCTGCGGCGTGCTCCAGCAGATTGGTTTCTCTCAGCGCGGCGTTGGCGGAAAACGGATCCAAATGACCGAAAAACAGCCGTGTAATGGCATGGCCGTCTTCCGCAATGCCGATGGCGCCCGCATCCGTTTCGTAATAAAAAACGCTTTCCATAACAGAACCTCCTTCGTCCGGTTCGGCTGTCCCGGAGATTCCATTTTATAAAATTTTCGGGAAAAAGTCTATTTTTTCTTCCAATTTTCTGAAATTTCAGACAGCGCCTTGGACGCTTCGATGTTGAACAGGTTGTTTTTGGCCATATCTCCAAGGGAGAGCATGCCCACAAGCCGGCCGTTGTCCACCACCGGTAAGCGGCGGATCTGATGATGGGCCATTAAGCTTGCCGCTTTGCGCACGTCTTCTCCGGGGGTGATGGTGACCACGTCCTTGGACATGATTTCCCGGACGGGGGTGGCCTGAGGGTCGTTTTCTCCGGCCACACAGCGCAGGACGATGTCCCGGTCGGTGATGATGCCGCGCATCTGCTGGCCGTTGCTGCAAACCGGAAGAGAGCCAACGTTGTGGCGGGTCAGCAGCCGGGCCGCCAAACTGGCGCTTTCTTCGGGGGTAATGGAAACGACATTGCTGTTCATCAATTCCTGTACCTGCATAGAATAACCACCGCTTTCTAGAGAGCCGGGCCGGACGCCTGGGCGCGCGGGCGAAACGGGAAGGCGGCTCTTAAATTTTGGGTGCGTCCCGCCGCTTTGCGCATCCGGAAGCACTCTGTTAGTATGGGAAACGGGAGGCTTTTTTATGCAGGACAATGTTCCGCTTTAAAACCGCGACGCCCCGCCATGCGAAAGCCCGGCTGCCAAAGCGGTTTTGAAACTCCGCCTGGCCCAGCGGCAGAATCAGCTGGGGTGTGAGGCTTGCAAGATAGGGCGCGGCATCGTCTTTGCCCGCCAATTCGGGCAGAGGGGAGGGCTTGGCGTTTTGATTGAGGGGGCAGACGGTCTGACAAAGGTCGCAGCCCCAGAGATAGGGATGCCGCGCGAGAATCTGCTCCTCTTCGGGGGTAAGCTGTCCCTTTTTTTGAGTCAGCCGGGAAACGCAGAGATTTTGATTCAGCACTGTCCGTCCTTCCATCCGGGACAAAGCCCCGGTGGGGCAGGCCGAAACACAGCGGCCGCAGCCGGGGCAGGGAGGGCTTTCCCGCCGCCGCTCCGGATCCAGAAGAAGATCGGTTAAAATGGTGCCCAAAAAGATATAGGAACCATAGGGTGGGCAGAGAATCAGCGTGTTTTGCCCCAGCATGCCGATACCGGAAAGACGCGCCGCCGTTTTTTCGGGCAGGGGGGAGTTGTCCACACCCGGCACAAAACAACAGTCTGGAAAGGCCGTCCGGAAGAGATCGCAGGCCCGTTGAAGCCGGGCGGCGACGGCAATGTGATAATCTGTTCCCCGGGCATATACGGAGAGATTCCCTTTTGTTTCTCCCGCAAAATAGGGGAAATCGGCCGCCAGAACGCTCCTGGCGCCGGGACAAAGGGACAAGGCGCGCTCTCTGGCCCGGCCGCTCATATAAGGCGTAAGGGCGGAAAAAGGCAGAACACCGCAGGCGGCGGCGCCCTGCTGCTTCAGGGCGCCGCAAAAAAAGTGGGAGGGGGGCATGCTATTCCTCCTCCAATTTGGACCGGTCCATCAGGGTGACAAAATAGGTTTGGTAGGTCCCGCCGCGGTAGATCTTCAGCTGGACGGTGTCTCCCACCTTCAGGCCGGATTTGGACAGGTTGAGTTGAGAGGCGGCGACGACCGCCTTGCCGTTGCAGGAGACAATGACATCGCCGGGGCGAAGCCCTTTTTGATAGGCGTCCGACTTCTGGTGAACGGATAGTACATACAGCCCTTGGGGCAGGTCCGGCGCCGCGGTTTCCAGTCCGTCCACGGCGGCCACGGTGACGCCCAGCGCCGGGGAGCCGAGGACCGCGCCTTTCGCCAACAGTTGGTCGATAACCGGCTTTGCACTGGTAATGGGGATGGCAAACCCCAGCCCTTCCACCGAAGAATCATAGGAACTCATTTTCATGGTGTTGATACCCACTACCTGCCCGCTTTCGTTGAGCAGCGGGCCGCCGGAATTTCCCGCGTTTAAAGCGGCGTTGGTCTGAATTAAGGTCATGATCCTGCCGTCCACTATCACATCCCGGTTGATGGCGGAAATAATGCCGTCTGTCATGGTGTCCCGCAGCTCGATGCCCAGCGGATTCCCAATAGCCAGCACCCGGTCCCCCACCCGCAGGGAGGAAGAGTTCCCAAATTCCGCGGGAGTAAGCCCCTTGGCTTCGATTTTCAGCACCACAAGATCGTTCTGCTTGTCTCCGCCTACCAAACGGGCTTCATATTTGGATTGGTTTTGCAGACAAATTTCCACCTTGCTGTTTCCTGCCACAACATGATAATTGGTAATGATGTAGCCGTCGGAGCTGATGATGATGCCGGTGCCGGTATATTTGCTGCCTTCCACGCCCACAACGGAAGGGATGGACTTTGTATAAATCTGCTGATAGGTTTGCTTATCGCCGGCTAAGGCGGAGAGGTTCAGCGTGACGTCCGGGTTGGTGGGCGCCCGTTGAAGTAACAGGCCGGCGGATTTCTGCGTTGCCTCCGGCGTGGAAAGGGGCGGGCGCGTGGAAAAGCTGCCGCCGGAACCGGTGGAAAAATGGATGGCCCGGGTGAAAAAGGCGGCGCCCAAAATCAGAACGGCAAAGACCAAAAGGGCAAAGCCGCCGGAGGAGAGCCTGCGCCGGGGCGGGATCTCCCAGGGAGGCCGGTTTTCTTCCGGCCGCATCCTGCTTCCGGGGTCTTCCAGGCGGCCGGAACCGGTTTCCCGCCGCTTCCGGAAGGGGCGTTGCCTGTGCCCGCCAAAGAGGGAATTATTTTCCGCCATAGTCCTTCCTCCCAAAGTCAGATTCCTTTGCGCAGGTCAGAGTAAAAACAAACTCAGTCTGATGATTTTTGCTGGTGACAGTGATGTTCTCATTGTGGTTGTTTAAAATGGTTTTGACAATGTAAAGGCCAAGGCCCACGCCGTCCCGGTCGATGCTGCGGGAATGGTCGGTTTTATGAAACCGGTCGAAAATGAAGGGAAGTTCCGAAGGAGCGATTTCCTCGCCTTCATTGCGCACGGAAACATACGCCTTTCCGCCGGAAACGGCAATGGAGAGGCGGATGCCGCCGCCCTCCGGAGAAAATTTTATGGCGTTATCCAGCAAATTATACCCCACCCGGATAATATCGTCCTCATTACCCCAGACCAGGAGGGGATCGTTCGGGAGAGATGCGTCCACATCCAGGCGGCGGCGGCTGATTTTTGGTTCCAGTCCGACTAGGATCCGCCGCATGACCTCCGTAATGTCAAAAGCGGACATCTGGGTGCTTGAGCCGGCGGACTGTAGCTGAGAAACGTCCAGCATTTGCCGTACCAGGCGGGACAGGCGCTTGGTTTCCCGAGAAATGACCTCCAAAGACTTCTGCTGGTACTCCGGTGGGATCGTGCCGTCCAAAATGCCGTCGATAAAGCCGCCGATGGTGGTCATGGGCGTTTTCAGCTCGTGAGAAATATTTGCCACAAATTCCTGCCGCCGCGCTTCAGCCTGGCCCAAAGATTCCGCCATGGCGTTGAAGGCGGATGCCAGGGCGCCGATTTCAGCCTTCCTGCCATAATCGTTGACGCGCACGCCGAATTCGCCATGGCCGAATTTCCGGGTGGCGTCCGCCATTTCTTTCAGCGGTCGGGTCTGCCGCAGGGAGGCCAACGAACTGCTGACAAACGCGATGCACAAAACAGACAAAGCGGTGATAAAAAAGATGGAAATCATCGCGCGCCACATTTCCGTGACACTGGACGTGTCAGCGGCCGCAAAGATGATTCCCGCCATATAATTTCCAATGGCCACCGGTTTTCCAACCACCAGGCGGTTGGTCCGAAACAGGCCGCCCAGCGTGCTGGTGCCCGCATATTCCCCATGGGTGATGATGGCGCGGGTAATGGAAGCCGGGATGGAACTGTCTTTATAATAATTGCTTTCCCTGCCGTCCGTGCTGCAAAGAATCTGGCCATGGGAATTGCTTAAAACCAGATAGCTGTTGGAATATTCCGCGAAAAAGTCCAGCATGTCCCAGTAAATATTGTTTTCATAGGCCATAATGCTGTGGCCGCTTGCTAAATAGCTGGCGGTGTACTGAGCCACCCGGTCGGCATAGCGCTCCAAGGCCGCTTTTTTTTCGTTCACCGTATATTGATAGCTGACAAAGAAAAAAGCGATGCCCAAAAGGCAGAAGCTAATCAGAAGGAGGCCCGCCGTCAAGGCAAACTGCCGTTTATATAAGCTGTTCATATAGGTGCTATCCTTCGGTATTCAGTTCAAATTTATAGCCGACGCCCCAAACGGTCTTGAGGGTCCATTGATTGCTGATCCCCTCCAGCTTTTCCCTCAGGCGTTTAATATGTACATCCACCGTACGGGAATCGCCGAAGTAATCAAACCCCCAGACTTCGTCCAGAAGCTGGTTGCGGGTGTAAACGCGGTTGGGAGTGGCGGCCAGGTGATACAAAAGCTCCAGTTCTTTGGGCGGGGTATCCACTTTATGACCATCCACCAGAAGCTCATAAGAATCCAGGTTGATAACAAGCTTGTCAAAGGACAGGCGCCGGGCGTCCGGCTCCTGAGGCCCCGTTCTCCGGAGAACCGCATGAATCCGGGCCAGAACTTCTTTCATTTCAAAGGGCTTAACAATATAATCGTCCGCGCCCATTTCAAGGCCGGTTACCTTGTCCCTGGTCTCGCCTTTGGCGGTTAGCATAATGATAGGCGTGTTGCCCAGCTTCCGCATCTTTTGGCAAACCGTCCAGCCATCCATCACCGGAAGCATGATATCCAGCAGCACCAGGTTTGGAGCGAACGAGTGGAACAGCTCCAGGCCCTTTGCGCCGTCGGAGGCGATGGCGGTCTCATACCCTTCCTTTTCCAGATAAAGCTGCAGAAGCTGGGCAATATTTGCTTCGTCCTCGACGATCAAAACCTTCTGGCTCATATCTCAGTCCTCCTATGGTGAAGCTGCGCCGTGCTTATGATACGGTAATTTATTATAATACAAAAAGAAAGCGTTCGATGAATAAATTATAAATCTTTGTGCCATAAATGGCACAAAATTGTGTTATCCATCCGTTTCGGTGATCTGCTGAATTTCAAAATTTCCAGCTTCCAGATAGCCAAGGAAAGCAGGCAGGGCGCCGGCGGTTACCCCGCTGTCGCCCAGCAGCACGCGGGAGATAGAGGAAGCCCCGCTGATTTTGCTTTCCAAGTCCTGGACCATAACGGACGGGCTGGAGCTGTGGTAAGACGCGGAAGTGTTGTAGGCCCAAAATAGGTAGCCCGACTGGGCCAAGGCGGATTTTTGCGCATTTGCCACGTCGGGGGCCAGCAAAATGCGGGTGGAGACCCGGGCGATGGACGCAAGATCCCGGACGCCTTGAGATAGAGTCTGCTGCATGTCCGCTTCCTTCCCGGTCAGCGTCAGGCCGATGCCGTAACCGGAAGCCACAATGTGCCGCACAAGATCGTCGTTTTCACGCAGGTCTTCCGGACGGAAAAAGAAAAACGCGCCAATTTTCCGGCCATCCAGCGTATTCAGAATTTTCTGCCCCGCACCTTTGGCGCTGCAAGAAAACGCCAGATAGACCAACTTTTTTTTGCTTTCCGTTGTTTTTTCCTGCGTGGGGTAACTGCTGGGCTGCCAGGTTTGCATGGGAGCGGGGGGTGAAGATGCGGAGCCGTTCCCGGAGAAGGAGGGAGGGAAAGAGGGGCTGGCTGTGGGCGGGGGCGCGGCCTCCGTGACGGGGCTACGGCCGTTTTGATATTCCCGAAGGTATTGCTGCATGAGCTGGGTAGCCGCTTTTACAAATGCATAGTCGCTCAGCACCGCGTCGGAATTTTTGATGCGGATGAGAGGTCCCAAGTCGGTGGAAAGATAGGAATAATCCAACCCGAAGTAATTGCAGACGAAATAAGCCGGCAGATAGGTAATGCCGTTTCGTACAAGCGCTTTGGCGGAATAGGTTTTTTCCAGATCGCGGCAGTTTCCAGCGGAAAGGTCGAAGATTAAAAGCTTCTGCATGCCGAACAGTGTGATGGTTTTTGCCGAACTGTTCCGGGAAAAAAAGACGCCGACGCTGGCCTTTGCCACATCCGGATTAAAAATGCTGTAGGGAGCATAAACCGTTCCGTCCCGCACCAAGGGCATGGTGGCGGAGGAAAGGGAGAGCAGCTGATCGTTAACCCCTGTAAAATACAGCCCGGTGACGGCGGCGGGTTTCAGGGACAAAAGGCCCACAAAAAACGCAATTCCGCAAACCGCTGCAAGCAAGCGTTTCATCTTCTTTTTCTCCTTCCGTCCAAGGTTCCTTCCTCTGCCGGGCGGCCAATGGTTTTGCAAGGCGAGCGCGGCTATCGGATAATCTGCATTGCCTGTTTTAGGTTTTTGATGCTTGCCGTCTTGAAAGCGCCCCCATATTCTCCATCCAGCGTCCAAAGGATATCAACATCCGACGAAATGCGCACGGAAGAAGCGGTAAAGGAATGCAGCATCCGATTACTAAAATCCTGCTGCAAAAGGGCGGTAATCAGCCCCTGCCATTCCGCCGCGTTTTGGGGGCGGCGGATGAGCAGCACCTCAAAAAGGCCGTCGTCCAGCTTCACGTCCTTGCCGCAAAGGCCCCGAAATCCGCCCACGGAAAGAGAATTGGTGACCATTCCAAGGATGCAGTCTTCTTCGATGACTCCCCCTTCATATGTTACCCGAATGTGGTAGGATTTTAAGTTGGACAGCCTGGAGACCCCTTCCAGCACATAGGCCAGATGGCCCAGAATGTTCTTAATCTGCTGGGAGGTTTCAAAGGAGACCTCCGCAAAGACGCCGAAGGCCGCCACATAGATGAACTTGTTGTCTTCAAAAGCGCCGATGTCGCAGGCAAAGGGGGCGCCCGAGGCGGCGACCTGCGCCGCCTTGACGAACTGCCGGGGCAGCCCCAGACTGTTGGCGAAATCATTGGTGCTGCCGGCGGGAATGTAGCCCAGAGGCGTATGGTGGCCGCCCTGGAGCAAGCCGCGCACCGTTTCATTTAAGGTTCCGTCCCCGCCGCAGCAGACCACCCGGTCATAGTCCCCGCCTATTTCCTCTGCAAGGCGCATGGCGTCCCCTTTGCCGCAGGTGGGATAAACGGTTACAAGATACCCGGCGCTGGTAAACGCTTCGATCATACTAAAGAGATGCAGTTTCGCCTTTCCGGTCCCTGAAATCGGATTGAGCAGGAAAAGTAATTTTTTTTTCGTATTCATTGGTCCTTTTATTGTTTCTTTTTAGAAATGATGGTCAGGATTTTCCCATGCCGCCGTCTTCCGCGGCGCTGGCCGCGGAAGATGGCGCCGCGGAAGCGCCGGCTGCGGGGGAAGCACTTGCGGGCAGGCTTTCGGCGGAGGAAGATGCGCCGGCGGTTCCAGTGGAGGAGGGCTGCGCGCTTTCTTCCGCCGCTTTGCTTGCCGTGTAGATTTCTTTCATCTTCGTGTAATACGTCTGGGGGTTGATTTGCTTATATGCGTCCGTATATTCTACCTTGGCGCCGGACTGCCACTCCTGAACTTTTTTGTTCAGCTGCTCATATCCATAGTTTTCCGCCATCATTTCCAGTGCGGGCCGCCGGAGAATGATATCATAGCCATAGCTGATTTCCACCACGTTGCTGATCTCGTTGTCTTTCAGCGCTTTCACGGTTTTTTCAAAGGTCTCGTCCATCTCCCCGCTGGTAAACATATACCCGTCCGGATTGGTGGAAAGGCCGGTGTCCTCGCTGTATTCCTGCATCAGTTTGTCAAACAAGGTCAGAGGATCCTTGCTGGCCCGGAGTTGGGTGAGAATCTTGTCGGCGGTCTTTTTCTTCTCCGCCTTTTTCTCCGCGGAAAGAGCGTTGCCGTTGTCGTCCGTTGTTTTTAAAAGGATGTGTTTTGCAAACATATATCCAGTTTTGGAAAGATATTCGCTGAAATTCTTATAGCCCTGATCTTTGGAATAAGTGTCCGCGTAGGCCTGAAGCTGCTGGGCGGCGGGGTACCCGGAAGAGCCTTTTCCATACAATTTTTCATACATTTTTGTGTACAGCAGGGAGACCTCGTTTAAATGCATGAAGGTTTTGTCCTGAAGGCCGACGAGCTTCAGCTCGTTGAGATAGCCCTCTTCGCTGCCGCCCATATTTTGAATGAAATAGCTGCGCAGGTTATCCAGATATTTCTGATCCGCGCTGTCCAGGGAGCAGCCCAATTTTTTGGCTTGGTTTTCCACCACTTGATGCAGTTTGACGGTGTTCAGCGCATCGTCCATCACATATTGGGCGACGGGCTTGTTCTCCTGCTTGCCGGACCAGTCGACGCCCTTGCCGCTGTAGCTTTGCTGATTTAGATAATCGATGCTGTTCATCAGCCAGTAGAAATAAACTTCCGCGGTGATAGGGGTTCCGTCGATTTTCATGACTACCGTATTCCGGGGCAGGCCGGATGCCTGATAAACCATGTCGTTGGCCAAGTCCTTGTCCGAGGTAATGCCCTTGCAGCCGGAAAACAGCCCCAGCGGGAGCAGAACCGCCAAAAGAAGCGCAGCGAATTTTTTTAGAAATTTCATGAAGATCCTCCTTATTTTTGCAGGATAACCTGCAATGCCTGAATTATACCATCTTTTTTGGGGGAATACAACGCTGCTGCCGGAAGAGAAATCAAAGCGCCCCAAATTCTTCTGCCAGTGATTTGGAAAGCCTTACAACATCCTCTCCTTTCTTGATCCGAAGGGAAAGGTAGGGGCGGTCTCCTGCCGAAAAAAGCAGCCTGCCGCGGTATTTGGGCAGCGCGCACAGGGCGGAAACCCGCTGAAGGTCTGGTTTATACAGGAAAAAATGTAAATTCATGCCTTTTTGGCTGATTTCCATAATTCCGGCCTCCGCAGCGTCTACCCGCAGCAGCGCCACGGAAATCAGCGCGCCCACGCTCTCCGGAGGATCTCCGTACCGGTCCAGAAGCTCGTCGTAAAGGTCGTCGGCTTCCTCTTCGCTGCGGATGCTGGCGATACGCCGGTACAGATCCATACGCTGTTCCGGGGAAGGGACATAGCTTTCTGGAATGTTGGCGGATACGATGAGGTCGGCGGCGCATTCCGCTTTTTGGGCCGGGGCCGTTCCCTGTTCCTCCATCACCGCTTCTTCCAGCAGTTTTAAATACATGTCGTATCCCACGCTCATCATATACCCGGACTGTTCCGGCCCTAAAAGATTGCCGGCTCCCCGGATTTCCAGGTCCCGCATAGCAATTTTAAAACCGGAGCCGAAGGCGGCAAATTCCCGGATAGCGGACAAGCGTTTGGTGGCCACTTCGGTGAGAATTTTCCCCTGCCGGTAGGTCATATAGGCATAGGCTCGCCTATGAGAGCGGCCCACTCTGCCCCGGATCTGATGGAGCTGGGCAAGCCCCAGCTTATCCGCGTCTTCGATAATCAGTGTATTCACATTGGGAATATCAATGCCTGTTTCGATGATGGTGGTGCAGACTAGAATTTGGACGGCGCCCTCGCTCATCTGGCTCATCACCTGGTCCAGCATCTCGGCGGACATCTGCCCGTGAGCCGTGGCCACCGCGGCTTCCGGAAACATCCCGTCGATATGGGCAGCCACCCGGTCGATGGTTTCCACTCGGTTGTGCAGGTAATAGATCTGCCCGCCGCGGCCCAGTTCCCGCCGGATAGCATCGGCCAAAACCGACCAGTTGTGTTCCAGCACATAAGTCTGGACGGGCTGCCGGTCCGCCGGCGGTTCCTCAATGGTGCTCATATCCCGAAGACCGGAAAGAGCCATGTTGAGGGTCCGGGGGATGGGCGTCGCGGTCAGCGTCAGCACATCCACCTGGCGGGAAAGCTCCTTCAGCCGTTCTTTGTGGGAAACGCCGAACCGCTGCTCCTCATCCACCACCAAAAGGCCCAGGTCGTGAAATACCAGGTCCTTCTGTAAAAGGCGGTGAGTGCCCACCAGCACATCCACGTTGCCGGCCTTGACAGCGGAAATGGTGTTTTTCATCTGAGCGGAAGTGCGAAACCGGCTAAGTACGTCTATTTTGATGGGGAAGTTACGAAAACGGGCCAGCATGGAGGTGTAATGCTGCTGGGCTAAAACGGTGGTGGGCACCAAAATCGCCGCCTGCCTGCCGTCCAGTACGCATTTCATCACCGCCCGGAGGGCCACCTCTGTTTTCCCATATCCCACATCTCCGCAGAGAAGCCGGTCCATGGGAACCGTCTGCTCCATATCGGCTTTGATTTCCGCAATGCACCGGAGCTGGTCTTCCGTTTCCTGATATTCAAAGCTTTCCTCAAATTCCCGCTGCCAGGGGCTGTCCGGGGAAAAAGCGAATCCCGGCTGCCGCTGCCGCTGGGCATATAGGGCGATGAGGCCTTTGGCCAGATCCCGGGCGGCGCTTTTTGCCCGGCTTTTGGCCTTGGCCCAGTCGGTTCCGCCCAGTTTATTGAGCCGGGCGGGGGTTTCTTCTCCGCCGCCGATGTATTTGGACACCAGGTCCAGCTGGGTGGCGGGAATGTAGAGGCAGTCGCTTCCCGCATAGGCCAGCTTGATGTAATCTTTCTCCACGCCGTCCACCGGCAGCTTAGCCATTTCAACAAAACGGCCGATGCCGTGGTAGGCGTGCACCACCAGATCGCCGGGAGAAAGATCCGCGTAGCTGCCCAGCTTTTGCCGGTTGGTGATGGTTTTGGCCGGCTTTTTCCGAGGAACGGCGGTGGAAATCTGCCCCTCGGTGAGAACCGCGAACTTTTGTTCCGGATACTCCATGCCGCTGGACAGATTGCCCAAGGAAAGAACCGCTTTCCCCGGGGCCGGCAGCGCATGAAGCTGAAAATCCACCGCCGCTTTCAGTTTTTTCTCCCGCAAAAGCGTATGGAGACCTTGTACTCGCCGCTCGGTGGGGCAGAGAACCACAATCGAAAAATCCGCCTCCAGATAGCTTTGAAGGTCAGAAGCGGCGGTTTCCAGGTTTCCGCCATAAGAGGGGAGCTGTTTGCAGGAAAGGGAAAATGTGCTGCGGGGGCGCAAGGGATACCGGGAGACGGCAAACGAATCGGCGAAGACCAACGGATAATTTTGAATTTTATCATGAAACGCATCAAAAGAAAGGGCGAAATCCGCGATTTCTCCGGCCAAGAGTCCGTTCTCCACCAGAAATTCCATGTCTTGCTCCAGCTGCCAAAGGTATCCGTTCGCCCGCTCCGCCGTTCGCCCGCTTTCCGTATACAGCAGAATGGCATCGGCGGGAATATAATCGGCGCCGCAGGCGGCTTCTCCATAAATCAGGCCCAAATACCGGTCGGCGGAAGGGAAGGAGGCTTTTTGAGAAAGCAGTTCGATGTCGCGGTTCAGGGTGGATAAAAGGGCGGTAAAATTGCCTTTTCTTTTTTGAATCCGATCTTTTAAGGAGGAGAGCCTTTGCAAAAATCCATCTTGCCCTGCGCTGTGCAGCCCGGGCAGGGTTTCCGCCGCGGGCAGGAGCAGGGCGTTTCGGCAGTTTTCCGTCCGCCTTTGAGTGCGGGGGTCGAAAAGGCCCATGGAATCGATTTCATCCCCGAAAAATTCCGCCCGGACGGGAAGTTCCTCTCCTGGAGAAAAAACATCCAGAATACCGCCCCGAAGAGCAAATTGGCCCGGCCCTTCCACTTGAGCACAATTTTCATATCCTATCCGCGCAAGCTGCGTTGTCAGCTGGCCCAGATCGTAGCTTTTTCCTTGGCGCAGGAGGATGGAAGCATCCAATAAAACGTGTTTGGGCATCGTTTTCTGAAGTAGTCCGTCCACTGTCGCCGCCACAAAGGAAACGTGCCCCTCCGCCATGTCGTAAAGCGTTTTCAGCCGCCTGTGTTCCCACTGGCGGGAAACGGTGGCGGCATCGTAAAATGTAAATTCTCTGGCGGATAAGACGGCCGCCGGTTTTTGGGAAAACGCGCATACGTCGGCGGCCAGGCGGCTTGCCTCTCCTTCGTCGGGGCAG
>JAQVYO010000131.1 GCA_028708585.1 Oscillospiraceae bacterium | reverse complement strand
AAGCCGGAATGCCCCTGCGCGTCCGGGCTTATGAAGGGGCGGAATAGGAGCGCGCAGCTTGCAAGGTCCCGGACTTCCCGTCCGCTTGGCCTAGATGATCCGGATAAATTGACTCAGCGGAGTATTACGCGATATGGCAATGCGTTTAATCTGATAATTCATGCTGCCTTTTGTAGGATAATAATATCCGTACTTGGTCGTCACCCCATACCTATAATATTGGGGCGCCACTTTTAAGACCAGCTTGTTGTAGGCGCCATTGGGATAGGAAATCGCGGTCACCGGTTTTTTTGTGATTTTGCTGATGGCCTCCTTTGGAGCAAAACATTCTCGTTTCAGATCTTTTGCGCCAAACTCAATGAGAGGATGATGGCTGACGGTATGGCTCTGAAAAGAAACCCAGTCCGACATTTGCCGCATCTCATGTTCGCTTAAGTAACCCGGCGCATTGATATATTTCGCAACAATAAAAATGGTTGCCCGGCAGCGGTATTTTTTCAAAATGGGATATGCTTTTGTATAATTGTCCTGATATCCGTCGTCAAAGGTAATCATAATCGGTTTTTTATAGCTTTCGGCATTTTTCAGCTGGTCAAAGGTCAGCGGCGTGTAGCCATGCTGGGCAATGTACTTGATTTGATTTTCAAAATCCTGCGTTTTGACGGACAGTTGCGCTATGCCAACAGGGTTCTCGTTCACACTATGATACATTAAAACCGGAACTCGGGGGCGGGCGTTTAACACATATGATAAAAATGTCTCGCTGCTTTTTAGTTCCTGAATACCTTGCCTGACATATAAAAAGTTGAATTTATAGCAGATACCAGTCAAGAAAAGAAGAAGGAAGGAGGCCCCCAAAGCAACCCATTTCTTTTTTTTCATATTAAAAATCACTTCCCTTTTTCTTTAAAAATTTGATTTTTCAAAAAAACCACAACGTAATTAAGACGGTTTCAGATCGCGTTTTGTTTCGGAATTTGCCGCAATTTGTAAAATAATATTGAAAAAAACATGGTTTCACAACGGGCTGTTTCGTTGGCTGAGATATTTTCTCCTTAAACTTCTTTTATGAACCCGTTTATTATGGTATAATAACTAGAAATGTGTAAAATGGAGTGATGAATATGCAAAGTAAAGTCATTCAAGTGGAGGAAAAGCTTCCCCTTTGGAAAAGCATTCCTTTAAGTTTCCAGCATCTTTTCGCAATGTTTGGCGCGTCTGTTCTTGTCCCCATTCTTTTCGGCATTAACCCTGGAATCGTTCTTCTGATGAACGGCGTTGGCACACTGATCTTTATATTGATTACGCAAGGCAAAGCTCCTGCCTATTTAGGCTCCAGTTTTGCTTTTCTTTCGCCCGTGGCGCTCATCATTGGAAACCCGGGCAGTACCGACCCTGCAAAATTTCCCTTGGCGCTGGGCAGCTTCGTCGTTGTCGGCCTCATCATATGCGCGGTGGCGGTCATTATCAAAATTTTTGGTACCAATTGGATTGATATCGTCCTCCCTCCCGCCGCCATGGGGCCTATTGTGGCTCTGATCGGCCTGACCCTGGCGGGCACCGCTGCCAGTGAGAGCGGTCTGCCCCTGATCGATTCTTTTACCGGCAAAATTTTAAACACTGGAGAAGCCAAGCAGATTATCGTCTTTTTGGCCACTTTGTCCGTCGCGGTTTTTGGATCAATTTTGTTCCGGAAATTCTTTTCCGTCATCCCAATTCTGATTGCCATTGTCACCGGCTATCTGACGGCCTGCGCCCTTGGACTTGTAGATTTTACTCCCGTAACCCAGGCGGCGTTTTTCTCCCTTCCGGATTTTCGAACGCCCGTTTTTGATATTCATGCCATCGGTACCATCATCCCGGCAACGCTGGTGGTCATTTCCGAACATATCGGTCACCAGATGGTAACCAGCAAAATTGTGAACCGTGACTTAATCAAAAACCCCGGGCTTCATCGTACGCTCCTGGGAGATGGTATTTCAACCGTCATTTCCGGCCTAACCGGATCGGTTCCCACTACTACATATGGTGAAAACATCGGCGTCATGGCCATCACCCGGGTTTACAGCGTTTGGGTTATTGGCGGGGCTGCGGTGATCTCCATTATCATTGCTTTTATCGGCCCGGTGTCCGCATTAATTCAGTCTATTCCCAACGCCGTCATCGGAGGCGTCAGCTTCATGCTTTACGGTATGATTGCGGCATCTGGCCTGCGGCTTCTGGTGGAAGCAAAAGTGGATTATGGACGATCCCGCAATCTTGCCCTGACTTCCGTTGTGTTTGTTACCGGGCTCAGCGGCGCGTTTATCCCTTTGGGCACTAACTTCCAAATCAGCGGTCTTACTCTTGCAACTATCGTGGGCATGGTTCTGGGCCTCGCCTTCTATATACTGGACAAACTGAAACTGACAAATGATTTGGAGGAAAAAAAATAAACCTCTGCTTATAGCTTTCAACGCCTGCCGCATGATAGACCGGCATAAAAAACAGTCGAGTCTTTCTTGTCCCGGCGCACTTAAAAGGGCAAACATATGCCGGTTGGCGCCACACGGAACGGTGTCAACCGGCATTCATTTACAGACGGTTATGATACGCCGCCTCCAGCCGCAGTTCAAACCTGAAACGGGAGGAAATTCTTCTCCTTTTTCCCCCATGGCGGAGGCTAAGAGGACCCCCTTTATCGCTAGCTTTTTATTTCGTACAAGGAGCGCAATCGCCCGGCTCCTCTAAATTCCGAATAAGATTTAGGGCGTATTGATCCATCAAGCAAAACGCCTGTTCCCCCGAATAGCCAACTCCGCTATACCTTGTAATACCAGCTTTTACCAGACGTTCAAACACAGGGGCGCTCATCTTCCCTGTGATAATCACTTCGCAGTCCGCATCTATAATTTTTCTGGCAAGAGTTTCGTCCTCCATCCCTCCTTCCTTCTGAATCGCGTCAATGCTCCGATTGGAATCGTCTACAATGAGTACATATTTGCAGGTGGAAAATTCGGCGGATACCGGGTCGGCCAAAGTCTTCCCGCCGGCAGTTATGGCAACTTTCACTTTATACACAGCTCCTTTGATATGGATTGTATCCTACAATATACTGCAAAAAAGTCCAAGATAATCTTAAATGGATACGGAACATATGTCAATCATTTTCCTATTTTGATTTTTCTCATAAAATATAGTATGAAAAAGCTTTAAATAATAAAAATAGATGATAGAATATAGTTACAATGAAAATTCTCAATGAATTCCGGAATTTTTATTTACCCAAATGAAAAAAGGAGTGTTTAAAAATGGCTAATTGGTTGGAAAAATCCGTTCATATGGGGCTTGGACTTTTTATGTATTCCAGAGAAAAAATTGAAGACTTTGTGGAAGATCTTGTAAGCCGTGGAGAAGTGGCACAGAAAGATGCGCGTCAGTTTGCCGGAGATCTCGTAAAAAGAGGCGAGGAGCAAAAGGAAGCGCTGAAAAAGATGATTGATGAAAACATTGACAGCACCTTAAACCATATGAACATCGCCAAAAAAGAAGACCTGATTACAAAGGAAGAGATCCAAGCAATTGTCAAAGAACAGGTAAAGGAAGCTTTGCGCGAGCAGGGCGCAACGGATAACAGCTGCAAATAAGGCAATGGAGATGGAAGAGGGCGCAAGGCCATCCCCCGGCGATTCTTCGGAGACATTCGGTCTTCGCCCTTTTTTATCAGCCAAAACAAGGTTTTTTCACAAGCAGAGCAAACGTATAGACGGCATAGGGCGGGAATGGTATGGCATTATTAAAAAAGCACATTGCAATATACCGGGAAATTATTTTTGTGTTTACAAAGCATGGATTTGGCCTGCTGCTGGAACAGCTGGGGCTCTATCGTTACTTAAATTTAACGCAGAAGCGGCTGCATGTGGGAGACAATCTGGAACATTTCAAATTGTCCCCCGGTCAGCGGCTTCGGCTGTCTTTGGAAGAACTGGGACCCACCTTTGTGAAATTGGGTCAAATTCTCAGCACTAGGCCGGATATCCTGCCAGCCGATGTGATAGAAGAACTCAAGAAACTGCAAAGCTCCGTCAAGCCGTTTCCCTTTTCTCTAGTGAAAGAATGCATTGAAACGGAATTTGAAGACTGCCTTGACCGGATCTATCCGGAATTTGAGGAAGAACCGGTCGCTTCGGCATCCATATCTCAGGTTCACCGGGCGACGCTTGCAACCGGAAAACAGGTAGCGGTGAAAGTTCAGCGGCCCGGAATTGAAAAAATCATTGAGGCAGATTTGGATATTTTAAAAGATCTGGCCCATTTTATCGATCATCACACCAAATATGGAAAGCTGTATGATTTAAGCGGCATGGTGGCGGAGTTTGAAACTACCATCAAAAATGAACTGGATTTTACCAAAGCGGGGGAGAACGCGGATATTTTCCGGAAAAATTTTCGTTATGATAAGGGAATTGCAGTGCCGCAGATCCGATGGATCTATACTACAAAGCGGATTTTAACCATGGAATATATAGATGGGATCCCCAT
>JAQVYO010000011.1 GCA_028708585.1 Oscillospiraceae bacterium | reverse complement strand
GGTGGATGCGGGCCGAAAAATTGGGCTTTTTGTCAGCGGAAGCGGCATAATGACTCCGCAGAAATCGGTGACCGCCATCATCGGCCTGCGGGAAACCCCCGGGGAAAAGCAAAAAAGCGGCTGCGCGTCTGCGAAAGCCGGGAAACGTGTATGTATCGAAAGGAGGGGGCTTCTTGTGCGTCTGCCGATTGTGTCCAGTGAACTGATTATGCTGGACGGCGCCATGGGTACCATGCTGCAACGCTGCGGCCTGAAGCCGGGGGAGGCGCCGGAGCTGCTTTGCTTGAGCCGGCCGGAACTGATTGCTTCCATTCACAGATCATATATAGACAGCGGCAGCCGGATTATCTATACCAATACCTTTGGGGCCAACGGGTATAAGCTGGAGGGCACCGGCCATACCCCGGGCGAAGTGATTTCCGCGGCGGTTGCCTGCGCCCGGGCCGCCGCAGGGGAAGCGGCCGCGGTGGCCCTGTCGGTGGGACCCATCGGGCAAATGATGGAGCCGGGGGGCGCGCTGCAATTTTCCCGGGCATACGCTTTGTTTGCGGAGCAGGTGAAAGCCGGCGCTGCGGCAGGCGCGGATTTGGTCGTATTTGAAACCATGAGCGACCTGTATGAAGTGAAAGCGGCGGTTCTGGCGGCGAAAGAAAACACCCGCCTGCCCGTTTTTGTCACCATGACATTTGAAGACAATCACCGCACCTTTACCGGGTGCGGCGTATCCGCCATGGCGGCCACCCTGGAGGGCCTGGGGGTGGACGCTGTGGGAATCAATTGCTCTCTTGGGCCGGCGGAGATTCTGCCCATTGCAAAGGAGCTTGCATCCTGCACAGCGCTTCCTCTGATTATCAAAGCAAACGCCGGGCTGCCGGACCCAGCTACCGGAGCTTATGACATTGGGCCGGAAGCGTTTGCGGAGGGAATGGCTCCTCATATAGACCTGGGCGCCGCCTATATAGGCGGCTGCTGCGGCACAACGCCGGAATATATTAGGGAAATTGCCGGCGCCTTTGGCGGCAGGACGGTGAAAAAGCGGCAGATGGAGCGGAAAAGCATTGTCTGCACTCCCACCCGGACGGTTTCGGTGGAAGGGGTGCGGGTGATCGGCGAACGGATCAACCCCACCGGGAAAAAGAAGCTTGCAAAAGCCCTGGCGGACGGCGATATGGATTATATTCTGGCAAGGGCGGTGGAACAGGCAGACGCCGGGGCGGAGATCCTGGATGTCAACGTGGGCGTTCCCGGGCTGGACGAGCCAAGGCTGATGGAGCGGACGGTTCGCGCCCTCCAGTCGGTTACCGATTTGCCGCTACAGCTGGATTCCTCCAATCCTCGGGCGCTGGAGGCGGGGCTTCGCGTTTACAATGGAAAACCCATTGTCAATTCTGTCAATGGGGAGGAGGAGGCGCTCCGCCAGATATTGCCGCTGGTAAAAAAATACGGCGCCGCCGTGGTGGGACTCACCATGGACCGGTCCGGAGTCCCTTTGAAAGCGGAGGATCGCTTTGCTATTGCAAAAAAAATCCTGGAGGCTGCGCTGGGATATGGAATTCCCAAGGAAGATGTTTATATCGACTGCCTGACGCTGACGGTTTCCGCTCAGCAGGAGGGGGCGAGGGAAACCCTGAATACATTGGAACGGGTGCATCGGGAACTGGGGTTGCGCACGGTCCTTGGCGTATCCAATGTTTCCTTTGGGCTGCCAAACCGGGAGCTTTTAAACAAAAGTTTTCTGACTCTGGCCATGGGCCGGGGGCTGAACCTGCCCATTTTAAACCCCAACAGCCGGGCGATGATGGATGCGGTGCAGGCATTTCGGGTTTTCACCGGAGAGGATTTAGGCGCCGTGTCTTATATTGAACGGTTTGCAAACGCGCCCGCCGCCGTTTCCCCGGCGCTTTTGACGGACCCGCCAAGGGACTTGTCCGGAACGGTTGCCCGGGGGCTGAAAGAAGAAGTGCGTTCCCTGACCCGCGGCCTTCTGGAAACCATGTCTCCTATGGAAGTGATCCAACGAGAACTGATTCCCGCTTTGGATGCGGTGGGAGAGAAGTTTGAAAAAGGCGTGTTGTTTCTGCCTCAGCTGATTGCGGCGGCAGCCGCCGCCCAGGAAGGGTTTGAGGTGGTCCGGTCCCATTTGGGAGACCGGGGGGAATCCTCCTCCTCAAAGGGAAAGATCATCATGGCCACGGTCAAGGGAGATATCCACGATATCGGCAAGAATATTACCAAAGTGATTTTAAGCAATTATGGATATTCCGTGATTGATTTGGGCCGGGATGTGCCGCCGGAGCAGGTGGTGGAGGCTGCGGTGAAGCGGGATGTGCCCCTGGTGGGTCTTAGCGCTCTGATGACCACTACTTTGGCCAGTATGGAACAGACTATCCAGGCGCTCCGCCGTTCCGGGCACCCCTGCAGGATTATGGTGGGCGGCGCGGTGCTGACGATGGAGTACGCGAAAAAAATCGGCGCGGATTACTATGCCAAAGACGCAAAGCAGGCGGTGGATATTGCGAAAGAGGTGCTGGGCTGATCGAAAAGCGCGCGTATTTTGGGATGCCGGACGCGCACAATTCTGAAAGGACGGATAAAAAAGGGGCCTTTTTAATCGGTATCTTGAAATTGGAATGGTGCAACCAAAAGCGCGTTTCCCTGGCCAGGGAAACGCGCTTTTCTTATTCTATGGTTTACCCAAGCAGCGCCGCAAGCTCTCTTGCAAACGCACTACCGATGGGCGGAGCCTCTTGGCATGCTTTTCCGGCTGTTATGAACCGGGCTGCTCGGCTGTGCGCGGAGAAGGAATTTAAAAACAGGCTATCATACAGATGAGATAGGCAATAAAAAATCCGCCGAGTATGAGAATGTAGCGGTCACCGGTAATCATATCGACAGGGTCACCGCTGGCACCGCGGCTGAGGAGCCAGCGGTAGCGCAGGTAGAGAAATACAGCGGCCGGGACGCTCCAAAGGGCGAGGTCGCCGTGCTCGGTGACAATGCGCGCGCTTCCGGCCCAGAGTGCGTAGAACACAATTGTGATTGTACCAGACACGTCGAGGCAGCTTGTGAGAAATTCCTCGCTATAAACGCTAAGAACCGTGCGGCTGCTGCCGTCGGTTTGCCGCAGCTCACCGAGGCGCTTGCCAAAGGAGAGAAGCAGCGAAATGGACAGCACGACAAGATAGAGCCAAGAGGAAATTGCAATGCCGGAAATGCCGGTGCTGAGCAGCAGGCGCAGGAGGTAGCCGATGGACAATACCGCGACATCCACAAGCGGCATATGTTTCAGCCGGTAGGAGTAGAGCAGGTTGAGTATAAGGTAGCCGAGAGGTAGGAGCAGCGCCACGGGCCGCATGCGGCAGGCAAGCCATAAAAGCGCCCATGCCAGAATAAGCAGTATGCTGCCGAAGCGTTTTGCCGCCGCCGGAGAAATCGCACCCGAGGCGATGGGCCTGCTGCATTTGGCGGGATGGCGCGCATCGCTTTCCCGATCGCGCAGGTCGTTTACGAGATAGACAAAGGAACATAGAAGCGAAAACCCGCAAAACCCGATTGTCACGGGTCCGGCGGACTGCAGCGTCCCGCCGAAAAGAAGCGGTGCGTAAAGCAGCAGATTTTTTAGATAGTGCTTTGGCCGGCACAGACGGAGATAATCGCGCACGGAAGCATGTCTTACAGGTTCATTCACGGCGGCGCCTTCTTTTCAGTATCGTTCGGCTGTTCGCTCGGGGAACGGCAAGCAGCAGCAGGAGGGACAGAGCGGAGATGGTATAGCGTCCGGAGGCCTCGGTCAGGCAGTGCATGCACGCGAAACCGAGAAAAGCGATTGCGGTGAAAAGGAGAAAGCCCTCGTCCAATTTTTTGTTTCGCGCGGCGGAAAAACAGGTGACTGCGGAAAGAAGCAGGAGTGCGGACAGATAGGTGTCACACAAAAGCCGTAGCAGTGCAATCGGGCGCGGGTGGCTGGAAAAGCCGGCTGGGGCGGTTTCATATAAGCGCAGATACTCCAGAACAATTTTCTGACCGCCCCACAGCATCTGATTTTTTTGTGTGAGAAAGCGCAGGTTTTCCCCAAAGCTTCGGTCCGTCCAACGGGTTCGGACTTTGGACAAAACGGCGTTGTTCGCGGCGCGGTAACCGTCCCGCCCGCCGTTTTCCCGCATGAGAGAGAGAAAATATGAGCTGTCTTCTCCGTTCCACGTTCCGCCGCTCTCTCCGTTTGAACCGACAAGGAGAGTAAAGCCATAGGAAGCCTTTGCAAGCGGCTCGCGCCGCAGACCATTCGCCGCTTCAAAGGCGGCGGCCTTCCCGCCGAACAGTACGCCGGTGAAAGCAAGCGCCGCCAGTGCGAGAGCTCCGGCGCGCCGCGCGTCCCACTGATGCGCCCGCAGAATCAGCCAAAGCAGGGTTGCAATAAAAAACAGAATCCCGAGAGGACGGACAAGATCGAGCGCCAGCAGGCAAAGACCGAGTGTTCCGCCGCGCAGCGCCAAAACAACAGGCCGCTTTGATTTTTGCTGCGTAAAACGGAGCAGCAGAAAAAGGTACAGGAATGTCAGTGTCAGGACATAGTGCTCATGGCAATTGAGCGGAGCATAGAGCACAAGGGCAGGCTCGAAGGCCCATGCGAGCGCGCCGGCGAATGCCGCGGGTTTGCCCGCCGTTTCCAGAAGAATGGCGTACAGCAGAAAGAGCGCACAGAGGGAAAGGGCAAGATTACAAAGCTGATACGTCAGGACGCTTGCGCCGAACAGCCGGAACGGGACGCTCAGAGCCATTGAGAAAAACAGCATATGAGGGAAAAATGCGCAGGAGCTTTGGATATAAGGTCCGCCCTCCGCCAAATTTTGGGCAAGGCGAAAATAGCTTCCAAAGTCGTGGGCCGGAGCGGTGCCGACAGGGAAACAGAAAATTGCGAGAACGCGCAGGGCAACCGCAACGGACGCCGCGATCCAAAGTGCCGTCCGGCTGGGGAGGCGGCAGCGTGAAAGCAGCCGGATCAGCCCGATTGCGGCGGCGGCAAGCAGAAACGAGAGGAAAGTATGCACCGCCCCGTTCGAAAAGCAGGTAAGCAAAAAGAGCGCTGCGGCGGAAAAGGCCGTGAGAAAAAAAACAATGCGTTTGAAAACGGTCATGAGCGGCGATTCCTTCCAAGATAAAATTTGCGTGTCTGCGGCAGTATCGCCCGGAGGCCATAGCGTAATCAGTAAGATATACTATTTATTCCCAGGATCATTGTCCCGGGGCGTTGGCTTTGGGGAGACCTTAAAAAGGCCGGGCTTTGGCGAAGTTTATCTTCTGCGCTGGTAAGGTTGGTCGTATTTATATTCTTTCTGCGCCTCCAACAGTTCTCCGATCAGCTGGTTGGAAATGAGAAACCCTTCCGGTGTAAAATGCCAGCGCCCTTTTTCAAAAGCGGCCCAGCCTTGCTGAACATATTTTTTCATCAGCGCTTCCAGAGGGTCAAACTCTCGGCCGAAGGCCCGGCTGTATTCCGTGCGTTCAATTCCCTCCGCGGTGCGCAGGCGCAGCATCAGATATTCCCCCTGCCGCTCACGGCTTGGAATCTGCTCGAAGGAATCCACCAGGGAGGCCCCTGTCTTGATCCCGTTAATATAGTTTTCCAGGTTGGCGGAGAAACTGTAGCGGCAACCGTCGAAATCCGAGTGAGCCCCGGGGCCGAGTCCGATATATTCTCCCAGCTTCCAGTATTTGAGGTTGTGCCTCGATTCTTTTCCCGGCTTTGCGAAATTGGAGATCTCATATTGCGCGTATCCTGCTTCTTTAAGCAGGCTTACCATGCGAAGATACATGTCGGCCTGCATGTCGTCATCCGGCAGGGCCAGCGTGTTTCTTCTGGCATACAGGGGAGTGTTTTCCTCTAATTTCAGGATGTAGCAGGAAATATGCTCCGGGTCAAGTTCAATGGCGGCGCCCAGAGACGCTTTCCAGTCTTCCATGGTTTGTCCCGGCAGCCCCAGCATCAGATCAAGGCTGATGTTGTCAAAGCCGGCCGTTCGTGCGGCTTTGAACGCCGTTTGGGTTTGCGCAAACGTATGGGGCCTTCCCAGCGCGCGCAGCTGCCTGTCGTCCGCCGACTGCATCCCAATGGAAAGACGGTTGAATCCGTCCCGGTAAAGGCGATCCAGCGTTTTTTCATCTAAGCTGTCGGGGTTTGCCTCCACCGTGATTTCCGGCTTCTGGGAAAGAGAAAAAAATTTCTGAATGGTTTGCAAAAGAGGACGCAGCCTTTGCTCTCCATAGTACGAGGGGGGCCCGCCGCCAAAATAAACGGTATCGACGGTATAATTCAGAGTGCGCGGCGCGGTCTCTCTTAAATGGCGGAGCAGCGCTTTCTGGTATGCTTTCATCCGGGCATCCGTACCCGCCAGCGAATAAAAGTCGCAATAATCGCATTTGCTGTGACAAAAAGGAATATGTATGTAGAGGCCAAGGCTTTTTCCCATACATGATTGCCTCCCAATACTGAATATAGTGGTCCGAATCCCGGCTTTTGGGCGGCGCCGAACAGCCAGGAAATATCATCCTTTCGTATTATACCATAAACAGCGGGAAACGTTTTGCCCAATATGAAAATTTCTTCCGCAAAATAAAAGGCCGGGCGTTTTAAAGAAACCTCCTTGCAAAACGAAGGAACGGGGAACAGACGCGGCCTGTTCCCCGTTCCTTTTGGATAGGAGGATAAGAATGAAAAGAATTCTTAATTTGTATAAGAGTATAATAACAAAGGATTGTTAATAATTCGTAATACATTTGTTACGAAAGCTTTAAATCGAAAAATTTTTTATGGCACTGTTTTAAATTTTTAACGAATTTGGCAAAATTAGGGGGATTTTGTTCTTAAATCTTGAAAAAATTTTTGTAAAAGCGCCAGACAAGGTTCTTCCAAAATGCCGCCCGTCAGTTTGGGACGGGGGCGGAACCCCTCCTCGAACAGATTGACGACGCCGCCGCAGGCGCCCATGGAAGAATCCCGCGCGCCGAAAAAGACTTCCGGAATGCGGGCGTTCAAAATGGCGCCGGCGCACATGGGGCAGGGTTCCAGCGTCACATAGAGACGGGCTTTCCAAAGCCGCCAGCCTCCCAGCGTCCGGCAGGCGTCATGGATAGCCTCCAGTTCCGCGTGAGCCAGGGCGTTTTTGTTTTTTTCCCGGCGGTTCCGGCCCCGGCCGACGATTCTTCCATCCCAGACAATAACGCAGCCCACGGGAACTTCCCCGTCCTCCGCCGCCGTTCTGGCCAGGTCCAACGCGCTTTGCATATAGGTTTCGTGATCCATAACGTTTCCCTTCCGGCCGCCCGCCGACGCCGGGCCAAGGCCGCCACCGCGCTTTAAAAGGAGGAACCAATTTGATTTCCATCTTTCTAATTGCCGTGAGCCTTGCCATGGATGCAATGGCGGTGTCCATTTCCAGCGGGATCTCGGTGAAAGGGTTTGGCCCCCGGGACGCGCTGAGAATGGGCGTGTATTTCGGCGCTTTTCAGTTTGTGATGCCTCTTTTGGGATGGCTTTTCGGCAGCAGTGTTTTCGCCTTTGTCAAAACCGTTGGCCCGCTCATTGCCTTTGGGCTGTTGTCGGTGATCGGCGGGCGGATGGTGTATGAAGGCTGCGGCCTGGCCAGAGGGAAAAAGGAAGGGGGAAAAACGCGTGCGAGCATCGCGCCCCGACGTCTTGTGGTTCTGGCCATGGCCACCAGCGTTGACGCGCTGATGACGGGCATGAGTATGGCGCTGATTCAGACGCCCGTGCTTCCGGCGGCGATTCTAATCGGCGTGATGGCTTTTCTTTTGTCCTTTGCAGGAGGGCTAATGGGCCGGCGTTTGGGCGTCTTGTTTCAAAGGCGGGCGGAAATTGCCGGCGGGCTTTTGCTGGTGGCTATCGGCATTCATATTTTAATGGAGCGCCAGGCCTAAAAAGGAAAAAGGGAACTAACTTCGCGCGAGAAGTTCCCCTTTTCTTTGCAACCGGGCTACAGCGGTTCTTGAAACGGCCCGCCGCCGGTGAATCGGCGGTTCAACGCAGCATAGAAATTGCCTGCGGAGGCCAGGGAATAAGGGGCGACCCACAGACCCAGAATTCCACATGTGAAGGGGACCAGCAGAAGCCAGCCGATAAAACTCAGATCCAGAAGAAACAGGTCCATTTTGTGGCCCCGCATCATTTCCTTGCTCATGGCAATGGCCTCGAGAGCGCTGACTTCCGGATAATCCAGCAGAATAAAAAACGCCATCCGATACCGGTATGCCGCGATGATTCCGGGGATGATAAACAACAGAGACCATAAAAAAATGAATATATAGGTAAGAATTCCGGTGAGAATGACCCGGCCGGCATCATAAAAGGCGTCAAACAAGCTCAGGAAGCTCCCGGGCCGGCGGCGCGCAAGATCCAGACAGTACCACGTAAATCCCGTGTTCAGCACCAGTCCGGCCAGAGAAAGCAGAAGCTGCAAAAAATAGACCAGAAAAGCCGGGCCGGTAATCATCGTGTCCATGGCGGCTTCCAACTGGGCAAGATCTCCGGAATCAAGGGAATGGTACAGGTTTAAAAATCCCGCGGTTCCGCTGGTAATCAGGGCTACCAGGGCGAAAGCGGCGAGGGGGATCAGATTGTAGACTAAGGTGACCAGCATCGGATGCGGAATGACGCCCCGCATGCTTTTTTTTGCGGCCTGTTTAAGTTCTGCGCGGGTGATATCCATAGATGGGTCCATCCTTTACAATAATTTGCCCCCCGGCCTGGCATACTAAATGGGAATTTGCGTGGAAGGGGCGGTTTTATGAAGGCGGCGGGGAGAGAAATCAGGGGGCAATACCGGCTGAATCTAAACCGGATCGTCTGGCTTTTTATGCTCTGTTCCTTTCTGGGATATCTGATTGAAACGGTGGATGTGCTGGTGGGAAAGGGTGCTCCCGGCCGCCAAGGACTGCTTTACGGTCCGCTGGCTCCTGTTTATGGCTTGGGCGCGTTGCTGTTTGCGCTGCTTTATCCCCTGTTTCGGAACCGGAACGAGCTTTTTTCCTTTGTCCTTCTGTGCGCCGCCGGGGCGGTTTTTGAATATCTTTGCTCTTTTATGCAGGAAAAACTGTTTGGCACCGTTTCATGGGAATATACCGGGTTCGGCTTCGATTGGGATGGGAGGACCAATCTGGTTCTGGCCCTCTGCTGGGGCGCACTGGGACTTTTTATGATTAAAATCGGCTATCCCTTGTTTTGCAGGGGGCTGGATAAAATCCCCCGGGGGATTCAAACGGCGGTTTCCATTATGCTTTTGATTTTTATGATTGGAAACCTGTTTTTGTCCGGCGCGGCTATTTGGCGGCAGGCGGAGCGCAGGGAGCATGTGCCGCCAAATGGACGGTTTGAGGTGTTTTTGGACAAAACATATCCGGACGAGCGGCTGAAAAAGACTTTTCCAAACATGAAAGCGGTAAAGGAATAGAAAAGCGAAGCGATATAGATCATGGTTTTGCAGCCCCGGCTTGCTCCTTCGTTTTTCCCGCGTGTCAGCGGTGTTCCATCATTTCGCCCCGCTGATAGGCGCAAAGCAGCCATTCCAGCTCCTTCACCCGCTGAGCCAAAACCTTGCCGTTGTCGGTGTCCGCCACCGTGACGCGGGGTTCCATCTGTTCCACGATTTCCAAAGAGGGGGATGCGTGCAGCGCGTTTCCGCCGGTATAGGGCGGGTGGGCCGCCAACGCCAGATGATGGGAATTGAAAATTAGGGTGTATCCTCCGATTCCGGTGGTGTGCTGATAGGATTTTGCCATGCCCCCGTCGATAATATACAAAAGGCCGCCGCCCTTGCGGGGATGCTCTCCGTCCTTGGATTTGACGGGGATATGCCCGCTGATAATATGAGAGTGCTTTCCGGGGGCAAGGTCGAATTCCCGCAGCAGCATTTCGCAGGTTCCCCTGTGTTCGATCTGTGTGTAGTAGGGATCGGGATGCTCCTTGTGGGTCTTTTTATCCGCGATAAAATACCGTTCAAAGGTGGTCATCTGATCTTTACCGAACAGAGGAGATTTGTTTCCGCACCAAAGGTACCACATGAAGTCCTGGGCGGCAAGGCGTTCTTCCGAGTCTGCGGGAGCGAAAAAGGCGCGCCGCGCCTGTTCGTCGGTATAATCCAGATAGGCCCGCCCCCGGTAGGATGCGTTTCCAAACCGGACGGCTGCCAGCTTCCCGTCCTGCGTCATGGGAATGCAGCCATGATACAGCAGGTTGCCGTTGATGCGCTTGTACATACTGCCGTTGGAGTACAGAAATCGGATATGCCGGCCCAATGGTTCGCTGTGGCGGAAGGAGGCGGACAGAATGTCCATCAGCTTTGTTTCTTCCGGCGTCAGCCGCAGCGGGTCCTCCGGCGATACGGTGGGAAAATAGGCGTCCCGAAGCGGATAGGTAACGCCGCCGATGGCAATGGTCCCCTCTTGGTAATTGACCCGGCTGAGCATATCCCGGTGGCTCATGCCATATTCCGGGTGGCGGCGCACCAGCTGCCCTTCCAGTTTAAATTGAATGATGGCGATGGCTTTGTGCATTTTCGCCGCCAGCGGAAGATTCACCGCGTCATATTTGTTTTCGTCCAGAACATGCAGGGCGAAAGGCTCGCAGGGATCCTCTCCGTAAACGGCGGCGGCAAAGGAGGACAGCGCCCGCAAATTGATGCCGTAAGCGGTTTCCAGCATGTCAAAGCTGTTGTAGCTGATGCCGATGCGCAGAACGGTGGCCACAAGGGCCCCGCAGCCCGCCGCCGCGCCCATCCAGGAAATATCGTGGTTGCCCCATTGAATATCGATATCCGGCTGCTTCATCAGTTCGTTTAAGATGGCGTCGGCTCTTGGGCCACGGTCAAAAATATCCCCAATGATGTGGAGTACGTCCACCGACAGCCGGCGGATGGCTCCGCAGATGCCGATAATCAGCGTATCCGCCATGCCGGATTCCACCATGGAACGGATGATGGCGTCATGATATTCCGCACGGTTTTCACTCCCGTCTTCATATAAAAGCTCCTCAATGATGTACGCGAAATCAGGAGGGAGCTTTTTCCGCACCTTGGAGCGGGTGTATTTGGATGAGACGATGCGGCAGACCTCGGACAGGTAGAAGATGGCGGCGCGGTACCACTGCTCGTTGAGCAGCCCGTCCTGCTCCAACTGGCGCAAGGTGGCTTCCGGCCGGTAAATCAGGGCGGCCAGGTCTTCCTGCTCGTCCATGCCGAGGCTGCCGCCAAACCGTTCCTGAATTTTGGCGCGGATGGAACCGGAGGCGCTGTTCAGCATATGGAGAAAAGCGGAATGTTCTCCGTGCAGATCGCTGAAGAAATATTCCGTACCCTTGGGGAGGCTCAGTATGGCTTTCAGATTGACGATTTCCGCCAGCACGGAAACCGCATTGGGATATTCTTTTGACAAAAGCTGTTTATAGTGCTCGTTCATCATCTTCCCAACCCTTCCTTTCCTGGAAAACGATCCAAGCAATTGCGCCCGGGCGGCGGCCGCGCGTCCCCGGCCAGGCTCCGGTGGGAACGGCCCCCAGGCAGGCGCCGTCATCAGGCTCCATTGGGCGCATCTCCGCAAATTTCACCGTTTTTGCGGAAAGCGCTCAAATAACAGTCCTTCAGTGGTTTTCAAATTCAGTTTACTAAACTTAATTGGGAATGTCAACGTGCATTCCTTCCCGGCATTGACGGGGAGAGCCAGTCCAGATATAATGGAGCAAAGGAGTGTAGAAGCCTATGGGGGAACGCGCAAAAACAGTGTCAGCGGAAGAGATGGGCCGCCAAAGGGAATTTATGGAGCTTGTCCGGGCGGAAAACGAGCTGTTGCGCAAAGAAAATGGCAGGCAGCCTTCCGCTTTGGTGGAAACCTACGGGTGCCAGCAAAATGAGGCGGATTCGGAGCAGATCCGGGGTATGCTGCGGCAGATGGGCTATCGGTTTACAGACAGCCAGCGGGAAGCGGACCTGATCGTCATGAATACCTGCGCCGTGCGGGCGCACGCCGAACAGAGGGTGCTGGGCAACGTGGGGGCGCTGACCCATGCCAAGCGGAGCAACCCGGACCAAATTATTTGCCTTTGCGGCTGCATGATGCAGGAAGGGCATATGGCGGAAAAAATGAAACGGTCCTTCCGGCATGTGGATCTTGTTTTTGGGCCTCATGCCCTCTGGCGGTTTCCGGAGCTTTTACAACGGCGGCGGGCGGCGGGCGGCCGCATCTTTGACGTGGAGGACGGCCCGGGCCGGGTGGCGGAAGGTCTTCCGGTTTACCGGCAGGGAAAGCCCAAGGCGTTTGTGTCCATTATGCAGGGGTGTAACAATTTTTGTTCGTACTGCATTGTCCCATATGTGCGGGGGCGGGAGCGCAGCAGAATGCCGGAGCCGATTTTGCGGGAAGTGGAGATGCTGGTTTCCGAAGGATATAAGGAGATTACCCTTTTGGGCCAAAACGTCAATTCCTATGGGAAGGATATCGGCGCGGGAGTGGATTTTGCCGGCCTTCTGCGCCGTTTAAACGAACTGCCGGGAGAATTTCTGATCCGGTTTATGACAAGCCACCCAAAGGATGCGTCTTTGCGTCTGTTTCAGGCCATGGGAGACTGTGCCAAGGTGGCCCCGCATCTGCACCTTCCTTTCCAGGCGGGAAACGACCGGGTGCTAAAAGCCATGAACCGGGGATATACCAAGGCGGACTATCTGGATCTGGTGCGGGAAGCCCGGGAAGCGGTGCCCGGCCTGGTTCTGACTTCCGATGTCATTGTGGGTTTTCCGGGAGAAACATCCCGGGAGTTTGAAGATACGCTGGATGTTTTGCGCGAAGTCCGATTTGACGCGCTGTTTACTTTTCTCTATTCCCCCCGGGAGGGGACTCCGGCGGCAAAGCTGCCCGACCCTTTGAGCCGGGCGGAAAAACAGGAAAATTTTGACCGGCTTTTGAATCTGCAAAATGAAATTTCAGCCCGCAGGCATCATGCCTATGTGGGGCGGACGCTGCGCGTTCTTGTGGATGGGGAAAGCGGGAATGAACCATATAATCTAAGCGCCCGGACGGCGGGAGGGCGGCTGGTGCATCTTTCCGGCGATTCCAGGCGGATCGGATCTTTTGTTCTGGCTGAAATTACCGATGCTTCCACCTGGGCGTTGTTCGGAGCCATGAAGGAATCGCTTCATGAGAACGGGGTCCTTTGAGTTTATGACAGACGGAGGCGTTTCTATGTCCGAGATTACCCCTATGATGCGGCAGTATCAGACGATTAAAAAACAATATGAAGACTGTATCTTGTTTTTCCGGCTGGGCGATTTTTATGAGATGTTTAAAGAAGACGCCAAGCTGGCGGCCAAGGAATTGGATTTGACCCTGACCACCAGGGACCGCTCTAAGGAAAATGAAGAAGACCGCACCCCCATGTGCGGGGTGCCCTATCATTCCTGCGAGGCGTATATCGCAAGGCTGATTTCAAAGGGTTACAAAGTGGCGATCTGCGAGCAGACGGAGGACCCGGCGCTGGCCAAGGGGCTGGTTTCCCGAGAAGTGATCCGGGTTGTGACGCCTGGAACGGTGGTGGATCCTTCCATGCTGGAGGAAAACCGGAACAACTATATTTGCTCCGTGTATCTGGAAGACAGCGCGGGTGCCGCCTGTTTTGCCGACGTATCCACCGGGGAAGTGTTTTTAACTTCCTTTCGGGGTGAAAAGACCGTGTCCCATTTGATAAATGAACTGTGCCGGTTTTGTCCGTCGGAAGCCGTTTTGTCGGAGAACGCGGCGCAAAATGACGCGCTGGACGAAACCTTTTCCCAGCGGCTTTCGTGTCGGCTGGAAACCGGGGTTCCCCAGCGTTTTCAGCCGGAGAAAGCCAAGGCGCTGGTGCGGGAACAGTTTGGGGAAGCGGGTATTCGCTCCATCCCCGATGGGGAGGACACGGCGGCTGTTGCGGCGGGAGGGCTTGTTTCCTACCTGAAAGAGACGCAGAAAACCGATCTGTCTCATATGAACGCCCTTCAGTATTACACCGGCGGCCGCTTTATGGAACTGGACTACAACGCGCGGCGCAACCTGGAGCTGACAGAGACGCTGCGCGCCAAAGAAAAAAAAGGAAGCCTGCTCTGGGTGCTGGATAAAACCAAAACTCCCATGGGGGGAAGGCTGATCCGGTCCTGGCTGGAGCAGCCCCTTCTGGATCCCCGCGCTATCGGCCGGAGGCAGAACGCGGTGGCGGAGCTTTTTGAGAACACGATTGCCAGGGAAGAGCTGGGGCTTTGCCTTTCGGAAATTCCGGATCTGGAACGGCTGGCTGGAAAAGTGGTTTACGGCAGCGCCAACTGCCGGGACCTAAAGGCTTTGGCGGGGGGCTTTGCCTCCGTTCCCGCTTTACAGTCCCATTTGGAGCCGTTCCGGTCGGCGGCGCTGAAAGACATCCGGGAAAAGCTGGATGATTTAGGCGACCTGCGGGATTTGATTGACCGGGCAGTGGCGGACGATCCGCCCTTTTCTGTTCGGGAAGGCGGCTTTATCCGGGCGGGGTATCATCCCGAGGTGGACAGGCTCCGGGGAATTATCACCGGAACCAAGGACCTTTTGGCCGCCGTGGAAGCCGGCGAGCGGGAGAAAACCGGTATCAAAACCTTAAAAGTGGGCTACAACAAGGTATTTGGTTATTACATAGAAGTCAGCAAATCGTATTATGATCTGGTGCCGGATACGTTTATACGCAAGCAGACTCTTTCCAACTGCGAGCGGTTTATTACCCCGGAACTCAAAGAGCTGGAACATGAGATCCTTTCAGCCCGGGATAAAATTACCGCCTTGGAATATGAATTATATGTGGAGCTGCGGGACCGGACGGCGAAAGAAGTAGGGCGTATTCAGCGGACGGCGGCGGCGGCGGCCCGGTTGGATGTTTTTGTGTCCTTTGCCGCCGTGGCCGTCCGGAACAACTACTGCATGCCGAAGGTGGACCTGTCCGATCGCATTGAAATTGCGGAAGGGCGGCATCCTGTTGTGGAACAAATGCGAACGGATACTCTTTTTGTTCCCAACGACACCCGGATGGACTGCGGAGAGAATCTGCTTTCCATTATTACAGGGCCGAACATGGCGGGAAAATCCACCTACATGCGCCAGGTGGCTCTGATTGTCTTAATGGCGCAGACGGGCAGCTTTGTTCCGGCAAAGAGCGCCCGCTTGGGCATCGTGGACCGGATTTTTACCCGCATCGGCGCGGCGGATGATCTGGCGGCGGGGCACTCCACCTTTATGGTGGAGATGACCGAAGTGTCAGATATCCTAAAAAACGCCACCTCCAAAAGCCTTTTGATTTTAGACGAAATCGGAAGGGGAACCTCCACTTACGACGGGATGAGCATCGCCAGGGCGGTTTTGGAATACTGTGCGGACAAACACACATTGGGGGCCAAAACACTGTTTGCCACCCATTATCATGAACTGACGGTGCTGGAAGGCGCGCTTGTCGGAGTGAAAAACTATAATATCGCCGCCAAAAAGCGAAAGGGCGATATTATTTTCCTGCGGAAGATTGTGCGGGGCGGCGCCGACCGCAGCTACGGCGTGGAGGTGGCAAAGCTGGCCGGGCTTCCCAGCCGGGTGGTTGCAAGGGCGCGGGAAATCTTAAAATCCCATGAGGAGGGAGCGTCCGTTTGCGCTTTTGCTCCCGAAACGGAAAAAGAGGAGCAAGACGGGCAGGTTTCCCTGGGCGATTTCAAGGCGGAGGAAGCGGCGGCGCGCATCCGAAAATTGGAGATGGATACGCTGACGCCGATTGAGGCGCTGAATGTGCTCTATGAACTAAAACGGCGGCTGGAAGGATAGGGCGGCGCGTCCCCAGCCCATTTTAATCCCGCAAGGAGGCCTGTTTGTGAAGGAAAAAAAGGACTTCCGTTCTCTGATGAGCCGGAAGGAGACGGCGAACGGCTGGCTGCTTCTGCCTGTTTATTTTGTGGCCCTGCCCTTTTTGCTCTCCCTTTTGTCCAACCTTTTGCACTATCGGTTTCAGGTTAGGGTTCAGGAAGATCAGGTCAATTTAATCTATTATGGCCTAATGGCGGTTGGCGTACTCTTTTTGTTCCGCTCGTTTTTAGGCGCCTCGCTGCGCAGGCTGTTCCAAAAGCCGGCGGCATCCGCCGCGGTCGTTCTGGCCGGCTTTTTCGTTTATTTCGGTCTGCAAGTTTTGCTTTCTCCTTTGGCCGTCCAGTTAAAAAATTTAAACAATGAACGGCTGGTGAGCCAGGCGCTGCAAAATCCGCTGATGATTTGCTTTATGACGGTGGTTTTGGCCCCGCTGGTGGAGGAGACTTTATTCCGGGGCGTGGTGTTTGGCTCCATCCGGAAGCGAAGCCGGATTCTGGCCTACTTGATATCCGCGCTGCTGTTCAGCCTGCTCCATGTTTGGCAGCAGGTTTTTACAACCGGAGATTTTTCCTATCTGCTTCTTCTGCTCCAGTATCTTGCCCCTTCTGTGGTCCTGGCCTGGTGCTATGAAAAAAACGGGAGCATCTGGGCGTCCATGCTGCTGCACGGCGCCATCAACGGAGTTTCTTTGATCTCCGTACTCAAATGATATGAACGATACATACATAGGGCGAGAGGTGACTGAGGCTTGGGTAAGATCAAGACGCTGGATCCCCATGTGGCCGACTTAATTGCGGCGGGGGAAGTGGTGGAGCGGCCCGGCTCCGCAGTGAAAGAGCTTTTGGAAAATGCCATTGACGCGGGCGCGGAAACAGTTACGGTGGAAATCATAAACGGCGGCATGCGCTCCATCCGGGTGACCGATGATGGCTGCGGCATCCCCGCCGGGGACGCCGCAACCGCCTTCCTCCGGCATGCCACCTCTAAAATTGCAACGGAGTATGACTTAGAACGCATCGGAACGCTGGGGTTCCGGGGAGAGGCGCTGGCCGCTATTTCCGCTGTGTCCCGCGTAGACCTTCTGACCCGGACGGCGGATGCCAAAACCGGCGTTGCCCTGTCTCTGGAAGGAGGCGTCCCCGGAGAAACGGAGCCTGCCGGCTGCCCTGTGGGCACCACAATTGTGGTAAAGGACTTGTTCTTTAACACACCCGCCCGGATGAAATTTATAAAAAAAGATACGGCGGAAGGAGTCTATGTTTCCGGAATAGTGCAGAAAATCGCGCTGTCCCACCCGGAGGTCTCCATCAAGCTGATCCGGGACGGGAAAGAGGAGCTGCATACCCCCGGAGACACGAAGCTATCCTCCGCCGTGTACAGCGTGCTGGGTCGTGATTTTGCAAAAGGCATGGTCGAAGCCAAAGGCTCGTGGGAGGAACTTTCCGTTTCCGGGTTTGTTTCTCGGCCCGATTGCTGCCGGGGTACCCGCGGACATCAATATTTTTTTATCAACGGACGCTTTGTGAAGTCCCGCACCATGGCGGCAGCGCTGGAAGAAGCCTACCGCAATCAAAAGATGAAGGGGAAGTTCCCCGCCTCCGTCCTGCATATCGCGGTGAAACCCTCTCTGGTGGACGTCAATGTACATCCAACCAAAACGGAAGTGAAATTCGTCCGGGAAAAGCAGCTGTTTGACGCGGTATATTACACCGTCCGGGCCGCTCTGGAGCAGAATGCCGCCCGGCCCCTAGCCAAAGTTGCCGCGGCCCGTCCGGATGCCGTTTCCAGGCCTTGGGGGGAAACGGCCGGCGATTCCCAGGCGGAGAGGCAGGCACATCCAAGCCGGAGCGGCCCTCCCGTGCCCCAAGAGGGGGAAACGGACGTCCCGCCCAAGGCGGTCCCTTCCCGGGAAAAAGCAGAGTGGATGACGCTGGCCGATGAGACTTGCATCCCTTACGGGGATGGGAACGGCGCGGTGCTTCCGCCTTCCATTCCGGCGGCGGGCATCGCCGCGCCGGGCCAGCGGTTTTCTCCCGATCCTGTCCGGCCCGGGGAGGCGGCCGTGCCAAAGGGGGAGCCAGGGCCAGGAAGGGAAGCGGAGAGCCAGCCGGAGAAGGAAACGGTCCGGGAGGCCCGGGAAGTGCCCTGGCGGATGATCGGGGAGGCGTTTGATACCTATGTGCTGGTGGAGCAGGGGGACCGGCTGCTGATGATCGACAAGCATGCCGCTCATGAGCGGATACAGTTTGACCGGCTGAAAGCGGAAGGCTATGTGCCCATGTCTCAGCAGTTGCTGACGCCGTTGGTTTTTACTCCGCCGGGAGAGGAGGGCGGCGCGCTGCTGCAAAACCGGGAGCTTCTTTCCCGGTTTGGGTTTGAAGTTGCGGATTTTGGGGGCGGAAGCCTGGTGGTGCGGCGCGTCCCGTTTGACATAGAGCCGGGGGAAACGGAGGAGGTACTCTCCCAGCTGGCCGGCGTCCTTTTAAACGGCGGACGAGCGGACCCTCACAGTTTTCGGGATGCGCTGCTGGCCACGATAGCCTGCAAGTCCGCTGTGAAGGGCGGGCAAAAAAACGGTGAGGAGGAACTAAAAAGGATCGCGGAAGAAGTTTTATCCGGGAATATCCGATTTTGCCCTCACGGCCGCCCCGTTGCTCTGGAGCTGAGCCGAAGGGATTTGGAAAAGCAAATCAAGCGGGGATAGCGCCTACCAGAGCATCAGGGCTTTTTTTGAGCGCTCCCCTTAGTATTCAGACAGCAAATCCGCCCTGGGACTAAAGTCTCAGGGCGGATCATTTTATATCTATATGGCTGCGTTTGTTTATCCGTTAGATTTCCATAATAACCGGCAGGATCATGGGATTGCGCCGGGTTTTCCGGTAGAGGTAGCTGGACAGGTCGCTCTTTACCGTAGATTTGATGGCGGCCCAGTCGGCGCTTCCGCTGCTGCGGCAGCTTTCCAGAGATTCGCTGACCACCTTG
>JAQVYO010000130.1 GCA_028708585.1 Oscillospiraceae bacterium | reverse complement strand
AATGCCATCCTGTTCACCAAGGCGGATACGACCCTGTTCCGTAATTTTTTCATTGGAGGCTGTCTATGAGTTTTTTAAACACCATCATCACGGTGCCTTTTTCTTGGCTGCTTTTGGCCCTTTATAATTTCAGCCAAAGTTATGGCATCTCCCTGATTTTATTTTCTTTAATCGTCAAGCTGATTCTTCTGCCGTTTTCCATCAAGAGCAAGCGGAATATGATGAAAATGGGCCGGCTGACGCCCAAGCTGAAGGCGCTGGAAAAACAATATAAAAACGATAAAAACAAGTATGCGCAGGAAACGCAGCTTTTGTATCAGAAATATGGCATCAATCCCATGAGCGGGTGTCTCTGGAGCCTGATTCCGTTGCCCATCATGCTGGGTCTGTACAGCGTGATCCGCAAACCTCTGACCAACCTGATGAAGCTGTCGGTGGATCAGATCAAAACGATAACGGACACGCTTGCCGCCATGGGAGTAAAGGTCAGCAGCAACACCACCTATGGTGAAATTGATATTGCCCAGCAGATTCACAATCATTTTAACGCCATTAAAGCGGTTGTTCCCAACGTCATATCAATGGATTATCATTTTCTGGGCATCAACCTGGCGGATACGCCCAGATTCAATATTTTTCAGCAGGGCGGGTTTACCTGGGCATCCGTCGGATTGTTTCTGCTTCCAGTCCTTTCCGGCGTTCTTGCGTTTTTATCCATGCGGGTGACCAACCGCAGCAATAATGTGGAAGTCGAAAAGGGAGAGCGTACCGCCGCGGATAAAACCAACCGGCAGATGAGCTTTATTATGCCGTTGGTTTCCATTTATATCGGTTTTGTCATGCCCGCCGGCCTGTCCGTATATTGGATCGCCAACAGCGCGTTTTCCACATTGCAGGAATTTGCTTTGGGTAAGATCATCGGCAGTCGGTTGGATCAGGAAGAGGCGGTCCGGGCAAAGCGGGAAGCGCTTTTGGAAGAAGCGGAGAAAAAACGGAGGGCGGAACTGATCGCTCAGGGCCACGCGCCCTCCGGCGGGAAGAAAAAACATCAAAAACAGCAAAAGCAGCAGAGACCCCAAAAGCGCGCCGCCGTCACCCATGAAAAAGGCAAAATCGGCGACCGGCCCTATGCAAGAGGGCGGTCCTATGAGGAAATCCGGTACTCCGATCTTCGGGAGCCTCCAAAAGAAACGGGAGAGAAGGCGTCCCAAGGCGGCGGAGAAGAGGGCGAAAGGCGGGACGCCGCCGAACAAAACAAATGAATGCATGAATGTATAAATGAGGAGAATGCCTTATGGATCATTGTATAGAAACGACCGGCAAAACGGAAGAGGAAGCCGTCGCCTCCGCCTTGAAGCAGCTGGGTCTGGAACGGGACGAGGTTTCCGTGGAGGTTCTGGAACGGGCAAAATCCGGGTTTCTTGGAATCGGCGGCTCTCCTGCCAAAATCCGCATCACCTATGCGGTGAAGCAGGACAGAAAAGAGAAAATTGAGACGTTTCTCACCGGGCTTCTCTCCCGGATGTCCTCCAACGCGGCGCCGAAGATCCAGGAAACGCCGGAAGGAAATTATAAAGTGGTTTTGGAAGGGGATCGTCTGGGCGCTCTCATCGGACGGAGGGGCGAAACGCTGGACGCCATCCAGCAGATCACCAACTATGCGGTGAACCGGGGAGAAGAAGAGCGCGTCCGGATTTATATCGACGCGGAGGACTACCGCCAGAAACGGGAAGAATCCCTCCAGCGGCTGGCCGCCAAAGTGGCGGGAAAGGTGGTCAAATACCGGAAGAACGTCATGCTGGAGCCTATGAACGCCTATGAACGGCATGTGATCCACACCGCCCTTCAGGACTGGGACGATGTCGCAACCTATTCCACCGGAAGCGAGCCGAACCGCAGGATTGTGGTTGCTTTCAGCAAAGGCGGCCCCAAGAGCGGCGGGCCGGCCACCAAATAAAAAGGATGATCCGGCCGGCGGCATTTGCCGCCGGCGGCCTTTTTTGGGTTCCGGAAGGGCCTTTTCTTTCGGCGGGAAAAGATCCCGTCTCCTCCAAGAAAAAGATTGACAAACCAGGCATTTTGGGATAAAATAAAAATCGTTCTTTTTTGATTTTTGGACGATTAGCTCAGCTGGTAGAGCATCCGCTTGACGTGCGGAGGGTCAGCGGTTCAAGTCCGTTATCGTCCACCAAATAAAAACGGCCAGTCCAAAGACTGGCCGTTTTTATTGCGCTTTGGCGGCGGCGTGCGCCTTAAACCAGTTCATCATTTTAAACGGGCGGAATCCGCCCTGTGGCAATTCTCCGCTTTGCTCCCACACAATGGACACGCGGACTCACGCGGGGCGCCGACGCGGCGGGAAATGCGCGTCGAAAGGGTTTGGACGTTCCGGATGCGCCGTCTATTCCAGATTTTCTTGTTGAAAACTTAGAATGGAAAAGGGGACGTGCCGTTCCGGCCGGCCGAAATCGGCGGGAACGCCTTGTTTTTCAAAGATTCCTGTTGACAAATAAGTGGGAATCTGTTAAGATAAATTTCGCCGTGAATCAGACGCTGGTGTAGCTCAATTGGCAGAGCAGCTGATTTGTAATCAGCAGGTTGGCGGTTCGATTCCGTTCACCAGCTCCAGTTGTTTGTTTGGAATGGCGGGCTTGTGACAATTGTATAGACGGAGGAGTTCCCGAGTGGCCAAAGGGGGCAGACTGTAAATCTGTTGTCATCGACTTCGGTGGTTCGAATCCACCCTCCTCCACCAAAGACGCCGCGAACTAAAAGGGTTCGCGGCGTCTTTTTGATTCAAATTCACCGTTTTTTCTGTTGCTGTCTTTCCCGGCGGCCCTTCTAAAGATATCCTGACGCCCATCGCGAAAATGCGCCTGAGACGGCTTTCAAACCCTCTCAAGACGCATTTTTTTACCCGGCGGATTTGCCCGGCGGAAGGGGAAAATTCAAAACGCCCGGTTTACATAAACCGCTCCAAAACCACAAAGATGCGGCCCTTACGGGAGGCGCCGCCGGCTTCCCGCACCGAAAACCTGCCAAACCCCCGGGCGGAGATGAGATCCCCTTCCCGCACCGGCCGGTCCGGCTTACGGCAGGGGAGGTGTCCGAGAAAGACCTGCCCCGCCGCAATGAGGCCGGCGGCCCGGTTCCGGGAGATGGAAAAGCCGGAGGATACCACCGCGTCCAGGCGCAAAGCGGCGACCGTGTCCCGGATGATCCGGGTTTTGGGGACGGGGGGAGAAAAGGAGGAAAGATCCGCTTCTTTCCACTGAATTTTGTATTTACCCGCCATTTCCATGGAATCCTGCAGGAAGGAAAGCACTTCCCGCTGCAAAAACAGGGTGCAGAGGGTTTCATCCACGAGAATGTCCCCGATGGTTTCCCGGGCAATGCCCATGCCCATCAGCGCGCCCAGGAAATCCCGGTGGGAAAGCCCGGAACCGGGGGGCAGCGCCGTCTGCAGCGCGCCGATCACCAAAGAGGAGGCCTGCGCCTCCTCCGCAGAGCGATAGTCCGGAAGGAAAAACAACATGTTCCGTTCCGCCCCCTGGTATCCGCCGAAGAACAGATGGCGGGGGCAGCCTTCCCAACGGCTCAGCATGGTTTCAGCCAGGGCGGCTTCCCGCTGATTAAGAAATCCGGTGTGAGCGGAGAGATTCCCCCGGGCGGAACGTTCCCCCTTATCCAGCGCTCGGGCCAAAAGCAGGCGGTCCTCCTTGCTTTGATTGCCCAGGCCCTGGAGCAGGCGTTCCCGGTTCACGAAGCTCCTTCGGCCTTAATGGCCCAGAGAAAGGATCTGGTGATCCGCCCGGTAATGCCCCAGATGGCATAGGCCCCATAATTGTAGATGGGAACCTCCATTTTGCCTCTGCGCCAACAGTATCCGTCTTTGCAGTGGATGCGCTCATAGGGAAAGTCCGGCCCCACGTCCGGCACCATATCATACTGGTAGATAAAAGGCTCGTGGGCCAGAAGGTAGCGGATGGGAACCAAAAAGGCTTCCTTCACTTCGTCTTCATTGACGGAAAGGTTCCGGACCGCGTCATAGGAGACGATGCCCAAATAGGGATGCATCATAAACACACCCTGGTAGTGGATATAGTCCAGCGGGGAGAGGATCCGGATGGCATGCGGGGGAATGGAAAGCTCCTCCATCGTCTCCCGGACGGCGCAGTCCTCCGGGTCTTCCCCCGGCTCGACGGCCCCGCCCGGGAAACAGACTTCTCCCGGCTGGCTTTTCAGCCGCTCCGACCGGACTTCATACAGCAAATGCGGTTCCCCCTCCACATCCACCAGGGGGACCAAAACCGCGTAGCGGGTATGGATGTCCTGAATGGAGGGGGTTTTGTTCCGGAACGCGTTTTCAATGTCGGATAGATTCATGAATGGTTTCCTCATTTTTCTCGTTGGATTAAAACATGCTGTTTTGCAGACGGTACAGCTTGGCATATTCTCCACCCTTTGCCAAAAGCTCCTCGTGGGAGCCGTGCTCCGCGATGCCGTCCTCCTCGATAACCACGATTTTCTGTGCGCCTCGGATGGTGGAAAGCCGGTGGGCGATGACAATGGTGGTGCGGCCGCTGGAAAGCTTGTCGAAGGCGCT
>JAQVYO010000129.1 GCA_028708585.1 Oscillospiraceae bacterium | reverse complement strand
CACTTGCGCGATGGCGGTTTTGATGCCGCACACGTCGGTAACCAGCGCGCCGCGGCGGAAACAGCCGGCGTATTCCTGAAAGAAGGAGAGAATCCCGGCGGGATGCAGGCAGAGAATGACCACATCCGCCGCAAGCACCGCCTTTTTAGCGTCTTTGGTGATCTGATCCGCCGCTTCACGTTCTTTTGCAATGCGGAGCGTTTCTTCCTCCCGGTCTACTCCGATAATGGTGTAATCCTCAAACCCCCGAAGGGCGATGGACAGGGATCCTCCGATGAGGCCCAGGCCGATGACGGCGATGTTCTTTCCCATTTTGCACGCTCGCTTTCTTTTGCCGTATGTTTTTAGATTGTTTCGCCCAGGCAGGCGGAAAGAGTCCGCAGCTTGTCCATTAAGGATGCGAACTGCCGGGGGGTAATGGATTGGGGGCCGTCGCAGAGGGCGTTTTCAGGGTCGTTGTGCACTTCAATCAGCAGGCCGTCCGCGCCCGCCGCGAGAGCGGCCATGGACATCCGTTCCACCATCCAGGCTTTTCCGCAGGCGTGGGACGGATCCACCAGAACCGGCAGATGACTCATCGATTTTACCGCTGGGACGGCGCTTAAATCCAGAGTGTTCCGGGTAAAGGGTTCAAAAGTACGGATGCCGCGCTCACAGAGAATGACCTGCTGGTTGCCTTCCGCCATAATGTATTCCGCAGACATGAGCCATTCTTCGATGGTGGAGGATAGGCCGCGCTTTAAAAGAACCGGTTTGGATGTTCGGCCCACCTGTTTTAAAAGGTCGAAATTCTGCATGTTGCGTGCGCCAATCTGAATGACGTCCACATACTCTTCAAACAAGTCGATGGCGCCGGTGGACATAATTTCCGAGACAATTGGCATTCCGGTGACGGCTTTCGCCTCCTGAAGCAGGCGGATGCCGTCCTGTTTCAGGCCTTGGAAGGAGTAGGGGGAGGTGCGGGGCTTATATGCGCCCCCCCGCAGGGCGCAGGCGCCGGAAGCTTGGACAGCCTTGGCCACCGCCAGAATCTGATCCCGGCTTTCCACGGAGCATGGCCCCGCGATCACCACCGGCCGGCCGCTTCCCGCCGCTCCGTTCCCGATGGGAATCACCGTGTTATCGGGATGGTATTTCCGATTGGCTTTTTTAAACGGTTCCGTAACCGTCATCACCCGCTCGACACCGGGCATTGCCTGGATTTTTTCCTGGTCGATGCCCGCGGGATTGCCTTCCGCGCCCAGGATTGTAGTTTCATGGCCACGGCTGACCATCACGTTTACGCCGCCGGCTTCCATTTCCGCCGCCACTGCATGAAGCTCTTGCTCGGTAAACCGGTTTTTCATAATCACGACCATAGAGATCCTCCTTTTTTATAATAAAAAATTGCGGCTTCCCTTCCGGGCTGCCGCAATGACACTGATAAAAACGGATGTTTATTGGACTGATCCGGTTATCGGCGCATGAAAACAGCCGCTATTCAAATAATAGCGGTAATAGCGCCAGAAATAAAACCGGACGGAGTGAACCACAAAAAACACCTCTCTATGTCTTGTAATTTAACACTTTGAGGTGTGAAAGTCAATGGACATCTTTTACAAATTTTAAATGATTTTTCCCATGGATTTGTCACAGGGAAAAATCGGCGTAAAAGGAGAGGGACGAGGTTTTGGAAAAAAAAGCGAGCGGAAGGGGCAAAAGGGCCGTTTTCATCGCGTTCCGCGCATTCGTTGCGTTTCCCGTTTTTGACAGAATCATCCGGGCATAAGCGGCCGGCACGTGCGTACAATAGTATTTGAATCAGATGAGATCCTTCTGCAACGGAGGTGTTTTTTTGAAAGGAATGAACCAAAACAGCCGGCGAAAATTGGTTTTGGCTCTTGCGTTGCTGTTTGCCGTCAATATTATCGTGATCTGCCTGTTTCAGGCGGCGCCCAAGGCGGAGGCGGCCACATATGGGCCTGGCTCCAGCGGAAGCATGGTGCGGACCATTCAGACAAAGCTGAAAAACTGGGGCTATTATTCCAGCTCCGTGGACGGCATTTACGGAAGCAAGACGGTAGCCGCCGTAAAATGGTTCCAGGGCAAGAACGGTCTCAGCGCGGATGGCATTGCGGGCCAGGCGACCCTGCAAAAGCTGGGGATCAACACCGGCGCCGGAAACACAGGCAGCAGCGCCCAGTCCAACGACCTGTATTTGCTGGCCCGGGTGATTTCCGCGGAGGCACGGGGAGAACCATACAGCGGCCAGGTGGCGGTTGGAGCGGTGATTTTAAACCGGGTGGGACATCCGTCTTTTCCCAGCACCATTGCGGGCGTTGTGTATCAGCCGGGCGCTTTTACCTGCATGATGGACGGGCAGTTTAACACGCCGGTGGCGGACTCCGCCTTTCGGGCGGCAAAAGACGCGCTAAACGGGTCCGACCCCAGCGGCGGAGCAATCTATTATTTTAATCCCGCGACGGCCACCAGTGCCTGGATCTGGAGCAGACCCCTGTTGACCATCATCGGGAAGCATCGTTTTTGCTCTTAAAAGTGCCTGCACTTGACATTTCTCACTATATTTTATAAAATCAAACCAAATTGGTTTGTATGCGAAGTGAGGATGGATGGGAAATGGCGAAAGAAAAAAAGCAAGTGGAGCAAATTACCGCGCGGGACGTTGACTTTGCCCAGTGGTATACGGATGTGGTAAAAAAGGCGGAGCTGATCGACTATTCCGGAGTGAAGGGGATGTTTATCCTCCGCCCTTACGCATATGCCCTTTGGGAAAACATTCAAAAGGTTTTGGACGGCATGTTTAAAAAACTGGGACATGAAAACGTTTCCATGCCGCTTTTGATTCCGGAATCATTGCTGCAAAAGGAAAAAGATCATGTGGAAGGGTTTGCACCCGAGGTGGCCTGGGTAACCCATGGAGGAAACGAACCTCTGCCGGAACGCCTTTGCATCCGCCCCACGTCGGAAACCCTGTTCTGCGAGCACTGGGGGCATGTGGTGCATTCCTGGAGGGATCTGCCCAAGCTCTATAATCAATGGTGTTCCGTTCTTCGCTGGGAAAAAACCACCCGGCCGTTTCTAAGGCATCGGGAATTTCTCTGGCAGGAAGGGCACACGTTGCACGCCACCGCGGAGGAAGCCGTGGCCGAAACCGAGCGGATGCTGGAAGTATATGCCGACTGCTGCGAAAACTACCTTGCCATGCCGGTCATCCGGGGCGTAAAAACGGAGAAGGAAAAATTTGCCGGGGCGGAGAAGACCTATACCATTGAATGTATGATGCATGATAAAAAGGCGCTGCAAAGCGGAACTTCGCATTATTTTGGGGATGGATTTGCCAGGGCTTTCGACATCACTTTTTCCGACAAAAACAACCGGCAGCAGTATCCCCATCAGACCTCCTGGGGTTTTTCCACCCGCACCATCGGCGGGATTATCATGACTCATGGAGACGATTCGGGGCTGGTGCTTCCGCCCAGAATTGCCCCGGTGCAGGTGATTATCATTCCGATCGCACAGCATAAGCCCGGCGTTGCGGAAGCGGCAGAAGCTTTGCGGGCGCGGCTTTTGCAGGCGGATATCCGGGTAAAGTTGGATCTTTCCGAGCAAAGCCCCGGCTGGAAGTTCGCGGAGTATGAAATGAAGGGCGTCCCCCTCCGGCTGGAAATCGGGCCAAAGGACCTGGAACAGGGCCAATGCGTTTTGGTCCGGAGGGACGACGGGCAGAAAACAGCCATCTCTTTAGACGGCTTGGAAGAAACGGTTTCCTCTCTGCTGGATCAAATCCAGCAGAGCATGTTTGACCGGGCCAAGGAAAATGTGGACGAAAATACCTTTATCGCCCATACGGTGAAAGAGGTTCGGGAAATTATCGAAACAAAGGGCGGTTTCGTGAAAACCATGTGGTGCGGCGATTTGGCCTGCGAGCTGCGTATGAAGGAGGAAGCGGGGGTTTCTTCCCGCTGTATTCCGTTTGCTCAGGAGCATCTGGGGGATATCTGCCCCTGTTGCGGGAAGCCGGCCCAAAAGATGGTTTATTGGGGCGTCGCATATTAAAAACGTCTTAGGGGCTTTGGGTTTACCGGACGTTGCAAAGATAAAGGGGAAAAAAGACAGCCGCTTGTTTTCGCGGCTGTCTTTTTAATGCTAAAGAGCGGAGGGATTTAACCGCCTAAGTAGGCTTTGCGTACGCTGTCGTCTGTCAAAAGGGCCTTTGCATCGGCGGAGAGCACGATTTTTCCGGTTTCCAGCACATAGCCCCGGTCTGCGATGCTGAGCGCCATCTGGGCGTTTTGTTCTACCAGAAGGATGGTGGTTCCCGCCTGGTTCATTTCTTTGATGATGTCGAAGATCTGCTGTACCAGCAAGGGGGCAAGGCCCATGGAAGGCTCGTCCATCATGATGAGCCGGGGGCGGCTCATGATCGCCCGGCCAATGGCCAGCATCTGCTGTTCGCCGCCGGACAAAGTGCCGGCAATCTGACGTTTTCGTTCTTTCAGGCGCGGAAAACGGGCGTAGACCTCTTCCATGTCCTCCTTGATTTCAGAAGGGGATCTGGTATAGCCGCCCATATCCAAATTTTCTTCAACGGTAAGCTGCTGAAAGATCCTGCGGCCTTCCGGAACATGAGCAAGGCCCTTGC
>JAQVYO010000010.1 GCA_028708585.1 Oscillospiraceae bacterium | reverse complement strand
GCGTTTGACTCCAAACTGGGATATCTCACCCGCTGCCCCACCAATTTGGGCACTGGCCTTCGGGCAGGCGTTATGCTGCATCTGCCCATACTTACAGAGAGCGGCGCCATGAAAAACCTGATTGCTGCCGCCGGCAAACTTGGATTTGCCGTCCGCGGGCTTTATGGCGAGGGAACCGTCGCTCAGGGTGCGCTGTATCAAATTTCCAACCAGGTGACGCTGGGCGTTACCGAGGAAGAAATCGTAAGCCGCCTGGAACGGGTGGTAACCAGCATCCTGTATCAGGAACGAGGGCTTCGGAGCCGCTACCTGAAAGAATATTCCGATCAGATCCGCGACCGAGTCTGGCGAGCGGCGGGGATTTTGGCCACCGCGCGGATCCTGCCCTTGCAGGAAGCCATGACGCTGCTTTCCGACGTGCGGCTGGGGCTGTCCTGTAAAATTTTAGCCGGAATTTCCATGGAGGAACTCAACACGATTTTATTTGAAATGCAGCCCAATTGCATGATGGCCGCTTCAGGCTGTTTCATGAACAATTTGGAGCGGGATCAGAAACGGGCCGGCTTGGTCCGTGAAATTATAGGCAAGGCCGTAAAATAAATCAGAAAAAATCACATATGAGGTGAACGCTATGAATGAAAATCGTTTTACGGAACGCGCGCAAACCGCGCTGCGGCTGGCTCACGAATGCGCTTCCTCGCTGGGTCACGGCTATGTAGGCAGCGAACATCTGCTGTTCGGCCTCACACGGGAAGGCCAGGGTGTGGCGGCCCGGGTCCTGCAGTCGGCCGGACTCAGCGCCGAGGGCATCCGGCAGGCTATTGCCGGAATGGTGGGTGTTGGAACACCCGGGGGCATTCCTTCCCAGGGGCTGACTCCCCGCTCCAAGCGGATCATTGAAATTGCCATGGCGGAAGCCGGGCGCATGGGACACAGCTATGTGGGCACGGAGCATCTGCTTCTGGGCATTCTCCGGGAAGGGGAAGGCATGGCCGTCCGGATCATTGCGGCCGCTGGAATCGACCTGCGGCAGCTTGCCGGCGAGCTAATCGGCGCAATCGGCGGCGTGGAAGGCAATGGATCCGCCCGGGGAGGCGGTAAAAGCAAAACACCCAGGGAGCAGGCATCCGGAGACAGCAAAACGCTGGCCCAATTTACAAGGGACTTAACCCGCTCCGCCCGGGAGGGCAGCCTGGACCCGGTTATCGGCCGGTCCCAAGAAGTACAGCGGGTCATTCAGATTCTTTCCCGCCGGACCAAAAACAATCCCGTTTTAATTGGCGAGCCAGGCGTCGGCAAGACCGCCATCATCGAAGGTTTGGCTCAGAAAATCGTGTCGGGCGACGTCCCGGACAACCTCCTGGAAAAACGTATTTTGAGCTTGGATCTGTCCGGTATGATCGCCGGGACCAAATACCGGGGGGAATTTGAAGAGCGCATCAAAACCGCAATGAGTGAAATTCAGAAGGCGGGCAACATTATCCTGTTCATCGATGAACTGCACACCATCATTGGCGCGGGCGCCGCGGAAGGTGCGGTGGACGCCGCAAACATCATCAAACCCGCCTTGTCCCGAGGTGAATTGCAGGTAATTGGCGCCACCACTTTGAACGAATACCGCAAATATATTGAAAAGGACGCCGCGCTGGAACGGCGGTTCCAGTCCGTTACCGTAGGCGAGCCAAGCTTGGAAGAGTCCGTTGAAATTCTGAAGGGCCTCAGAGACCGCTATGAGGCACATCACAAGCTCACCATTTCCGATGAAGCCATCGAGTCGGCGGTTCAGATGTCTCACCGGTATATCAGCGACCGGTTCCTTCCGGATAAGGCCATCGATTTAATTGACGAAGCCGCTTCCCGGGTACGCATGAAAAACCTTACGGCGCCGCCCGATCTGAAGGAGCAGGAGGATAAAATTAAGAAGCTGGAGCAGGAAAAAGAAGAAGCGGTGCGCGCTCAGGAATTTGAAAAAGCCGCCGCCCTGCGGGATCAGGAAACCGCCCTGAGACAGCAAGTGGAAGCACAGCGGAAAAATTGGAAGCTCCACCAAAACGGAAGACATGGGGCGGTTACCCCAAACGACGTGGCCGACGTTGTGGCCGGTTGGACCGGAATTCCGGTTTCCACCCTCAACGAAACCGAGGCCCAGCGTCTTCTGCGGATGGAAGAAGTACTCCACAAAAGGCTGGTGGGCCAGGAAGAAGCCGTTACGGCGGTGGCCCGGGCCATTCGCCGGGGCCGCGTCGGACTGAAAGACCCCAAACGTCCCATCGGTTCTTTTCTGTTCCTGGGTCCTACCGGCGTAGGCAAAACCGAATTGTGCAAAGCGCTGGCCGAAGCCATGTTTGGCGATGAAAACGCTATGGTACGAATCGATATGTCGGAATATATGGAACGCCACACCGTTTCCCGACTGATCGGCTCCCCTCCCGGATATGTGGGATATGACGAAGGCGGCCAGCTCTCCGAGCGGGTACGCAGAAAACCCTATTCCGTGGTTCTGTTCGATGAAATTGAAAAAGCCCACGAAGATGTTTTCAATCTGCTGTTGCAAATTATGGAGGACGGCATGCTTACCGACGCGCAGGGTCACAAAGTGGATTTCAAAAACACGGTCGTTGTCATGACCTCCAATGTGGGTGCGCTGAATATCACGGAAAAGGCGCGGAAGCTGGGCTTCTCCTCCAACGAAGAAAAAAGCGAAGAATCCGATTATGACGCCATCCGCTCTGCAGTGATGGCCGATTTGAAAAAAACCTTCCGTCCGGAATTTTTAAACCGGGTAGACGACGTTATCGTATTCCATCAGCTTACTCGGGAAGACATCCGCGAAATCGCCCGGCGGATGCTGAATGTGGTCGAGAAGAGAATTGAGGGGCTGGGATATACGCTCCATGTGGAAGAGGACGCGCTAAATCTTTTGGCGGACATCGGCTTTGACCCCGTCTACGGAGCAAGGCCGCTGCGGCGAGCTATCCAGAGAGCCATTGAAGATACGCTGGCGGAAAAAATGCTGGAAGGACTGCCAAAAGGGAGCCAGGTCACTGCTTCAGTAGCGGAAGGAAAAATCGTTCTTTTGGCAAAAGAGCCGCTGAAACAGGAATAAACTATCAAACCCTCTGCGGATAAAAGCCCTCCGCCGTTTGCGGACTATATCCCGCCAAACGGAAAGTGAACAAAAGGGCCTCCTGTTTTTCAATTATGGGCGCAATATGAAAAGCGGCCTTGCTCCGTTTAAACTCCGGAGCAAGGCCGCTTAAATCCAAGCTTTTCTATAACAGGGCTTTTATTTCTTTGTCTGTTCATCCGGGATCAGTCCACTTTTTGTGATGTCCATTTTGGTTCCGTTCATGGTTGAAATGGCGGGGGCCATTCAGCTTGCTCCAGCGGCTCACAAAAGAAAGCCAGCAGCCGTTATTTTGTCATGCTGGCAACTTCCTCGGCAAAGTTGTCCGCTTTTTTCTCAAGGCCTTCCCCTTTTTCAAAACGAATAAAGCTCCGAACCGCAATGGCGCCGCCCAGTTCTTTGGCTGTTGCTTCCACATGCTTTGCGACGGATACCTTGTTTTCCTTAACAAACGGCTGATTTAAAAGGCAGGTCTCCTCATAGAACTTATTGATCCGGCCCTTCACCATATTTTCCGCAATCTTATGGGCCTTCTCTTCGGGAATCTGTTTTTCCTTGTTCTCCTCCAGCGCTTTGGCAAACTGGATTTCCTTTTCTTTCTCCAGGTCGCCGCCGGGCACCTCGGAGGGATCCAGGTAAAGCGGCCTCATAGCGGCAATCTGCATCGCAATATCTTTGCCAAGCACCGTTACGCCCTTGCTGCCCTTCAGGTTATCGGAAATTTCCATGTTGACCAAAACGCCAATTTTTCCGCCCATGTGGACATAGGCCACGGTGACACCGCCGCCGTATCTTGCAAACCGGCGAATTTTAATATTTTCGCCAATCACCAGGACTTTTTCCTGCAGTATCCCTTGAATGGTCTTATCGCTTCCGGGATAAGGGAGCGCCAAAAGCGCGTCCATATCGGCGGGAGCAGACTGGGCTACCGCGCCGGCTACGTCATATACAAATTTTTGAAAATCTTTATTTTTTGCCACAAAGTCCGTTTCGCTGTTGACTTCCACAATTGCACCCACGCCGGCCTCCGTTACGATGGCGGCCACAACGCCCTCAGCCGCAATTCTTCCGGCCTTTTTCTGCGCCGCCGCAAGGCCTTTCTCCCGCAGATAGGCAACCGCCTTATCCATGTCCCCGTCGGAGGCGGTAAGGGCCTTCTTGCAATCCATCATGCCCACGCCCGTCATTTCCCGAAGGGTTCTTACGTCCTTTGCCGTAAATGCCATAACGTTGATACCTCCACTTTTATTCTGTGTCTTCGCATCATAACAGTGTAAAGTGCCCGCCGCGCACCGGCGGGCACATATTTTCAATCATAAGGGGTTTTTCTGCCCGGAATCTTTCTTATTCTGCAGAGGCGGGAGCTTCCTCCTGCTTTTCCTGCGCCGCCTCAGCCGCTTCCATCCCCTGCTTGCCTTCGGTAATGGCGTTTGCCATAATAGAAGAAATCAGCTTGATGGCGCGAATAGCATCGTCATTGCCGGGGATCACATAATCGATCTCATCCGGATCGCAGTTGGTGTCCACAATGGCCACAATGGGAATCTTCAGCTTGCGGGCTTCTGCAATGGCGTTGCGCTCCTTGCGGGGGTCAATGATAAAGAGCGCACCGGGCAGCTTACGCATATCCTTCACGCCGCCCAAATATTTTTCCAGCTTTGCGATTTCCCCTTGCAGCTTAATCACTTCTTTTTTGGGAAGCATGTCAAAGGTCCCGTCTTCCTGCATCTTCTTCAGCTGGTTGAGCCGATCTACACGGCCCCGCATGGTTTTGAAGTTGGTTAACATACCGCCCAGCCAACGGGCGTTTACATAATACATGCCCACCCGGGACGCTTCCTCACGGATGGCTTCCTGGGCCTGCTTCTTGGTTCCCACAAAGAGAATGGACTGATTGTTTTCTGGAAGGCTGCGTACAAAATTGTAAGCTTCATCCAGTTTTTTCACGGTTTTCTGTAGGTCGATGATATAAATCCCGTTGCGTTCCGTGTAGATGTAAGTTGCCATTTTCGGATTCCACCGGCGGGTCTGATGCCCAAAGTGCACGCCTGCCTCCAAAAGCTGCTTCATTGATACGACTGCCATAAATCAAAATTCCTCCTGTTCAGTTTTACCTCCACCCCTGTCATCTCTGCGGCCAACCGTTCGCCCGCTTCCCGGCGCCGGCACCCGCCGCAAATCCTGTGGGTGTGCGTAATGCCCTAGTATGTTAGCACATTTTTTCAAAATATGCAAGGGTTTTCTTCTGATTGCCAAACAAATCCGGGTTTATTTTATAAAATGTCCCTCAGCGGCCAGGCGTCAAGACGTCTTCTTGGCTCCACCCGGCGGGAGGCCTTATTCCCTGCGCCTATTTTGACGGGACGCCGTCTTCAGCCGCTGTTTCACATGCTGCAGCGCCTCGCCATACCGCCTGGATTTGACAGTGGGAAACGCATTTAAAATCCGCTTTTCCTGAAGGGTCATGTGCTGAAGCAGGCGGATACGCTCGCTGTAAAACCGGCTGCCTTCAAATTTTTCAAGAAGCGACGTCAAAAACGTCCCCGCCTGAGCGCGGGATTCCCCCATAAACGTATTGATCGCGTCCTGAATCTCACACAGCTTCTGTTTCAGCGAGATCAGATTCGCAAGAGTCGCGGCGCCGTCAATGAAGAGCGCGGAAAGCAAAAAACCGGAAAAGAACAATTTGTACGTCTCCGGTATCTGGGCGGTTACGGCTTTAGCCGCAGGATGAAGCCACAGCAGGAGCAGAACGGTAAATACGCCGAAAACAAGCGCGCCCAGCAGGCAGATGCGCCCGTTTAAATTGAAACGGTATCTGGAGTAATCCCACCACCGGGCATGAAACAGTTTCTCCAGCAGCCAAGATGTAAAATATTCTAGCGAACAGGCCAGCCCTATCCCTGCAAAGAACAGCAGCGCGGGGTTTCCAACCTGAGAAAGCGCCCCAATCAGCAAAACGGCCCCCGCCCCATAGATGGGGCAGACGGGCCCGATCAGAAACCCCCGGTTCACCAGCTTGCCTCCCTGAATGGAACAAAGGACGGACTCGTACAGCCATCCCAAAAAACTGTAAAACAAAAACCAAAGAAAATAATCCAAAACCATTCAGTTTGTCTCCGGCAGCAAATGGAGGGGGGAAATGCCAAGGCACTCCCTTTTTAACCGCGCATAGGGGTTTGGAACCAACGTTTCCACAATAGAACAAAGCTTATCCATCAGACAGACCATCACGCTTTCCCGATACCGCGGCGGCTTTGGCGTCATGGGAAACATATGGCGCTGGATAATGTTGCATTCAATTTCGTTGAGCTTCACGTCTTTTTTCGCATTCCGCAAAGCGATCCCCGGATGGCGAAACCCATGGAACATTGGCGCATCCGGCTCATGCCAGTCATACAAAAAATAATCATGCAGCATGGCGCCCGCAATCAAGCTTTTGGCGTTGCAGGATACGTTCAGCGCCTCCGCCAGCCAATAGCTGTAATAGGCCACCGCAATGCTGTGCAGCAGGCAGGAAGTTCTGCCATGCTGCAGATAGGCATCCATCTTTTGCATCGAAGTGGTTTTGGAAAGGGTCCGCAGGCAGGCGTTAAAGAAACCAAGCTGCTCTTCTTTAAGGCTTAAATATTTCATATACCGCTTAATATCCTTCTTTCAATAAAATATAGTCTTATTCCAAGGGGGAGCCGGCCCTTCGGCTGGCTTCGGGCCGAATAGCCCGTCTTGTAGCCTCAGGTTCACCGCAAAGAGCGCGGAAAGCAAGAGTTTTCCAATATGATACACTATAACATAATTCAAGCGCGAATGCACCAGGAAAAGAAAGCCGGGACAACGAATTTCCCCGCGCTATCTATGGGTCCTTTGCCTGAAAACCACACTTTTCCTCAAGGTGTTTTTCCTTGTCTAAGCAAAATGCAATACGCCTGTTGCAGCTAAAAAAAAGCTTGTAAAACTTGTTTTTCGCTGAAGAAGCCGGATCAACAAAGAAAAAAGTTTCCATGAAGGCGCCGCCGGAAGGGTCAAAAGACTTTTGGCCTATGATTTTTTGTTCATAAAGACGGCGCCGGATCTATTGCATATCTTGTGTATTTGTTGTATTATAGAAACAATATATAGTATATATTCTATTGTGCCAGGGTTTAGACCCGGTAACCCGCCAGTGGAAACGCAGGGTATACAGCCGTTTGATTCCGCCGGACAAGCAGTCCGGCTCACCCTGCTTTTCCGCCCGGGAAGGAGGCAGGAAACACAAATGAAAATTTGCGGGCTGCAAAAGCTCTCTCTGCTGGATTATCCTGGAACCGTCGCCTGCACCGTGTTTACGGGGGGGTGCAATCTGCGCTGTCCCTTTTGCCACAACGCGCCGTTGGTGCTGGGCGATCCAGAACGCCTGGAGACCGACGATGGAGAATTATTTTCCTTTCTCCAAAAGCGGAGAGGCGTTTTGGATGGAGTCTGCGTCACCGGAGGGGAGCCGCTTCTGCATCCAGACATCGGGGAATTTCTGCATCGCATCCGGGCGCTGGGCTATCGGATTAAGCTGGACACCAACGGCTGTTTCCCGCAGCGGCTCAAATCGCTTGCGGCGCAGGGGCTGATCGATTATGTAGCCATGGACGTTAAGAGTGCGCCGGAGCAATATGCAGGCGCGGTGGGTGTTCCGGGCTTTGACTTTTCTTTGGTGAGGGAAAGCATTGCGCTCCTTCTTTCCGGCCAAGCGGGCGAGTATGAGTTTCGCACCACGGTCGTCCGAGGGCTCCACAACGCGGACGTTCTGCGGGACACCGCCCGGGAAATCCGAGGGGCAAAACGGTATTTTCTGCAAAAATTTGTTGACTCCGGACATTTGATCGGGAGCGGATTTTCCGCTTTTTCCGACGGGGAGATGAAAGGCTTTTTAGACGTTGTCTCTCCTTATGTAACAAGCGCCGCGCTGCGCGGCGTATAAAATCAATGAGACAGGGAAAATGGGAGTGAAGATATGTATCAAGTAGTAAAACGGGACGGAGCCATTGTCTCCTTTAACATCTCCAAAATCAGCGCCGCCATTGACAAGGCGTTCGACGCCCTGAGCAAGCAATATAACCCCGATATCATCGACCTTTTGGCACTGAAAGTAACTTCTGATTATGAGCCGAAAATAAAGGACGGACGTATTGGCGTGGAAGCGATCCAGGACAGCGTGGAATCCGTCCTGATCCAGTCGGGCTATGCGGACGTTGCCAAATGTTACATTTTGTACCGCAAACAGCGGGAGAAGATCCGCAACATGAAATCCACCATTCTCGACTACAAACAGCTGGTAGACAGCTATGTGAAGCTCACCGACTGGCGCGTCAAAGAAAACTCCACCGTGACCTATTCGGTGGGCGGCCTGATTTTAAGCAACTCCGGCGCCATTACCGCCAACTACTGGCTTTCTGAAATCTATGACGAAGAAATTGCCATCGCCCACCGCAACGCGGATATCCACCTGCACGACCTTTCCATGCTCACCGGCTACTGCGCCGGATGGAGTTTAAAGCAGCTCATCCAGGAGGGACTGGGCGGCGTCCCAGGGAAAATCACCTCAGCGCCGGCCAAGCATCTTGTCTCCCTCTGCAACCAGATGGTAAACTTCCTTGGCATTATGCAAAATGAATGGGCAGGTGCTCAGGCGTTTTCCTCCTTTGACACCTATCTGGCTCCGTTTGTGAAGGCGGACAACCTTTCTTATTATGAAGTGAAAAACTGCATCCAGTCGTTCATCTACGGCGTCAATACGCCCAGCCGCTGGGGAACCCAGGCGCCTTTTTCCAACATCACGCTGGACTGGACGGTTCCGGGCGATCTGGCGGAACTGCCCGCTATCGTGGGCGGCAAAGAAATGGACTTTTCCTATAAAGACTGCAAACCGGAGATGGATATGATAAACAAGGCGTTTATTGAAACCATGCTGGAAGGAGACGCCAACGGGCGCGGATTTCAGTATCCCATCCCCACCTACTCCATTACCCGCGACTTCGACTGGTCCGGGACGGAAAACAACAAGCTGCTCTTTGAAATGACCGCCAAATATGGCACCCCTTATTTCTCTAATTACATCAACAGCGACATGGAACCCAGCGACGTGCGCAGTATGTGCTGCCGCCTGCGGCTGGATCTGCGGGAGCTGCGCAAAAAATCCGGCGGCTTTTTCGGCAGTGGAGAAAGCACCGGCTCCGTGGGCGTTGTCACCATCAACATGCCCCGAATCGCCTATCTTGCCGCGGACACGGCGGATTTCTATCATCGGCTGGACAAGATGATGGACCTTGCGGCGCGTTCTCTCAAAATCAAACGGGACATCATTACACGCCTTTTGCAGGAGGGCCTTTATCCTTATACCAAGCGGTATCTTGGGTCCTTTGATAACCATTTTTCCACCATCGGCCTTGTGGGCATGAATGAAGCCTGCCTGAATGCCAAATGGATTCGCCAGGATCTTACCCAACCGGAGGCACAGCGCTTTACCAAGGAGGTGCTGAATCACATGCGGGAACGGCTTTCCGATTATCAGGAACAATACGGCGACCTTTACAATCTCGAAGCCACCCCCGCCGAATCCACCATCTACCGTTTGGCAAAGCACGATGTAGAGCAGTATCCCGACATTATCACGGCCTCCGGAAAAGGGAAGACTCCTTATTATACCAACTCCTCCCACCTGCCCGTGGGCTACACCGCCGATTTGTTTGAGGCGCTGGATATTCAGGATGAGTTACAGACGTTGTACACATCGGGCACCGTTTTTCACGCATTTTTAGGAGAAAAGCTGCCGGATTGGAAAGCGGCCGCCGATTTGGTCCGGAAGATCGCCGAAAATTATAAGCTTCCTTATTACACCCTCTCCCCCACCTATTCCATCTGCAAAAATCACGGGTACCTCTCAGGCGAACAGTTCGCTTGCCCGGAATGCGGGGAATCCACGGAAGTTTACAGCCGCATCACCGGCTATTATCGCCCAGTGCAAAACTGGAACGACGGAAAGGCGGAGGAGTACCGGGAGCGCAAGCTGTATGATCCCCAGCAGTTTTCCCAAAAGGAGGCGCGTTCCGGACAAGCGGAGCCGCCAAAAGCAGCCCAGGTCCCAAACCGGCAGGAGGAAGCCTATCTATTTACCACCAAAACCTGCCCCAACTGCCAGATTGCAAAGGCCATTTTGAATAACGCAGGCGCCGCTTACCGTGTAATCGACGCGGAAGAAAACGAGAACCTTGTCAGCGCATATGGAGTCATGCAGGCGCCCACCTTGGTCGTTTTGCGTGACGGCGCTGTATCCCGTTATGCCAATGCATCCAACATCAAAAAATACGCGGAGGAATGCTTCTGCTGACTTTCTCGGCGTTCCCCCATCCAGCCGTTGCGATCCGCCGTTCCAATGAAACGGCAGAATCGATCAAGGCTTATAAGCGCAGCGGCCAGACGGCACAAACAAAGGATCCGCTTCATCCAGCATCATAAAAAGCCTGCCCTCCATAAAAGGGCAGGCTTTTGCACATTTGTTGCAGCTAGGCGGACTCTATTGCTGCGGAACAGCGCCGCGGATTCCCGCCGCCAATCCTAACCGACAAAAAAAGCCAAAATCAGAAATACCGTGCAGCCAATCCCCGTATGAACGAGCGTTTGTATGGCCAGTGGAGAATCTCCTCCTTTCCCATCCGACGGCGGTTTCCCCCGTCCGCCGCGCGGCGGGAGAAACCACCAATCAAGCGCACATCTGCCGGCAAATATGGCAAATATGCGCTTGATTTAAAAAATCGGGCAGGATCGGAAACGGGAATAATCCACATTCCGGCACAAAACAGGGTTTTTAAAAGGGCCTCCTCTTGGCGCACAGTCTTACTTGCAAAACTATCTTTGGCTCGCGCCGTCTCCGTTCATTCTCACAGCCATTCTTTGTAGCGCTTCACATAGACCTTCTTCACAAGTTGCGCGGAGAGTCCATAACCTACCACAAGCAAAACAAGCCAAGGAATAAAAGAAGTCGGCAGCGGCATCATATCCAAGCCAATCGACAAATCTGTAAAACCGACAGCCAACGCAATCACCGCCACCGCAAGGGTAGAGAAAAGCAGCGCAAGGGAGGGCTTGCTTTCCAGAAACGGTTTCTTTGCCGTGCGAATCATGTGGATAATCAACACCTGCGATACCGTGCCAAACACAAACCATCCGCATTGGAACACAGGCGCCAGTTCTACCCTATTTGCGCCAACAACCCGCCACAGAACTGCAAAGCACAAAAGATCGAACACGGAGCTGAGCGGCCCCAAAAACGCCATAAACGATCGGATGGATCTGGTTTCCCATTTGTGCGGCTTTCTGAGATACTCTTTGTCTACGCTGTCAAACGGTATCCCCATTTGAGAGAAATCACAAAGCAGGTTTTGAACCAGTATCTGCACGGGCAGCATCGGCAGGAAGGGCAGGAAGATGCTTGCGGCGATCACCGAAATCATATTCCCAAAGTTGCCGCTGGCCGCCATCTTAATGTATTTGACGATGTTCCCAAAGGTATGGCGGCCTCTAATCACACCCTCTTCCAGTACCATCAAATCTTTCTTGAGCAGAATGATATCGGCTGTCTCTTTGGCAATATCCACGGCGCTGTCCACTGAAATACCTACGTCCGCCTGCCGCAGCGGGGGAGCATCATTGATTCCGTCACCCATATAACCCACGGTGTGCCCTGCCGTTTGAAATGCTTTCACGATCCGTTCCTTCTGGGACGGAGATAATTTAGCGAACAGATCACAGGTCTTGATAGCGGCCAGCAAAGATGTCTCATCCATCTGTTCGATATCCCGGCCGGTCAGCGCCTGTGCCGTGCTCACCCCCACCTTGCCGCCAACTTTGACAGCCACGCCTTCGCTGTCACCTGTAAGCACCACCGTTCGCACACCGTGTTCCCGCAGAGCGGCAATGGCATATTTGGCGCTCTCTTTGGGTGGGTCAAGAAAACCTATGAAGCCTATGAGCACCATGTCCCGTTCGTCCGCCACACTGAACGCGCCGCTGCCCGGGACTTCGTTTTTCTGTGCCACGGCAATCATCCGCAGGCCATTGGCATTGTGCTTTTCATAAGTAGAAAGCGCCGTGCGCCGGGTTTCTTCATCCATCGGCAAAACGCTTCCGTGCAGTTCCACAAAAGAGGAGATGGCCAGCACTTCCTCCACCGCACCCTTGGTAATAAGCTGGCGCTTGCCATTTTGATCCGCCAGCACCACGCTCATCCTGCGGCGGGAAAAGTCAAAAGGGATCTCATCCACACGGCTGTAAGCACCTAACATACCTTCTAAACCGCTCTGCACAGCCCGGTCGATAATGGCAATGTCGATCAGATTTTTAAGCCCGGTCTGAAAATAGCTGTTCAGGTAAGCGTGGCGCAGGATTCGGGCGTCATCCTCACCATGCACATCCATATACTTTTCCAGCACGATCTCATCTTCGGTCAGTGTGCCGGTTTTATCCGTGCACAGCACATCCATCTCCCCAAAAGTCTGAATCGCACCGAGGGTGCGTACGATAACCCTGTGTTTGGACATGGAAACCGCGCCTTTTGCCAGCGTCGAAGTCATGATGACGGGCAGCATTTCCGGTGTAAGTCCCACCGCAATGCTGATGGCAAACAGGAACGCGTTTGGCCAGTCATTCTTGGACAGCCCGTTAATCAGAAACACGATGGGAACCATCACAATCATCATGCGGACCAAGAGCCTGCTGACCGCATCCACCCCGCGCTCAAAGCTGGTTTTCGCCCTGTCGCCGGATAGGGATTTTGCCATCGCTCCAAAGTAGGTGTTGTTTCCGGTTGCAAACACGATGGCCGTGGCGCTGCCGCTGACCATGTTGGAACCCAAAAAGCCAATGTTGCATAAATCCGTCAATGCATCCTTCTCTTGATTCCCCACATTGCTGAACTTTTCCACAGGATTGGACTCGCCGGTCAACGCCGCCTGTGCGACAAACGCATCCTTTGTGACCAAAAAACGCACATCTGCCGGAAGCATATCGCCTGCTGAAAGCCGCACAATATCGCCGGGGACAACTTCATCCATTGGAATGCCAACCGGTCTTCCGTCTCGCCACACATCCGCTTTGTTGGAGATCATTTGGGATAGCCTTTCGGCAGCTGCGTTGGAGCGCTGGCTCTGCACAAAAGCGACTAGGCTGGACAGCAATACCAGGGATAAAATAATCACGATGGTAAGATAATCAGGCTTTGACGACACCACAACATCCGTAAAATATGTGACGGCGGCAACGAACAGCAAAATGACGTTAAAAGGATTGACGGCCGCTTCTCTCAGCCTGTGCAGCGTCGTGTTTTTGTTTCCAAGGGTGATGACGTTTTTCCCAAATTCATCCTGCCTATTTTTAGCTTCCTCGTTTGCAAGCCCTGTCTGCGCGGAGGACAGACAGGCGAACAGCTCCTCCGCTGTCTGGAAAGCATAGGAACGGAGCTTTCCCTCGGTATCCCGCCTGCTTTTTTGCGTCTGTCTTCCCTGAGTTTTCCTGTTCATGATGTTCACTGGGATCATTCCTTTCTCTTTGGGATTCCCCAGTGGAAAACACAGTGGGCAGCAAAAAAGCCGCCCCAGCGGACGGCGGCAAACGCAGAAAGACTAATCCATCAGCATAAAGGCACAATGGACAACAGCCCGCGATCAGCGCCGGCACATTGGCTTGTATTTCCAAATTGGGGTTGGAAGCCGTCTATCAGACTTCGAGGGTTGCCATCCATTGTCTCACTTCCTTTCAATTAGAACATAAGTATACCATCATAATAACAGAAGGTCAATCAAATGAAGATCTGAACAAGCCCGCCGGCCCTGCCGGCGGGCTTGTTCAGCCTAGCTCTTCGCATTTCGGCTTTCGGTTCCCGTTTTATCCTTTACTCAAATCCACAGCTTATCAATCATTCCCCTTGATCTGCGGTAAACGATTTACCTCGCAGAAATATTGATAAAACCCTTGAATGACCGATTCTTTTTCGGCGCCCTTGAGTACTTTTTTCAGATCAAACAAGATGCGCTGCATGATGCTGTTCGAGAAATATTTGAATGCCATGCTTCCCCAGCGCGGGACAGGATCACCGTGCTCAAAATAATTCCAATACAGCAAACTGCTTTCCGAATCCAAGCGCACTTTGTACCGGGCGTGGCATTCTATCATTCCGTTTCTGCACAATTCTCCTAAAAAATCATCCTTTACCATAAAAGCACCCAGGATCCGTCGCTCTTTTTCCAATCCATTTGGGGGGCATACGGTCAGCAAGCAGGCAGAATTAGGCCTCAGCCTGTTTGGAACGCGCGGCTCCCCCTTAGAATAGCCGCTTAAATAGCATCCGGTCGACACAATACCCGATGAAAAAACTCTATCGAGGTCCTTCAAATCAAGGTTAAAAGCCGCTTGAGAATTTGGCGTGATTTTCAAATTGCGGATTTTATGGCGGCGCTCCTGTTTTTCTTGAAAAACTTGCCTTTGGACGGCTTCCGCCTGTATCCGCTTGCCCCATAGATCATTGAGTTCGTTCTGGGCAGACGTATCTTTGAGAGTTAAAAAGTTGGCAAAAGCATCAGGATACAGGAACTTTTTATCTCCTTGGGAAAAAGAGACGGTAACCATATTGCCAGAACAATTTGTTATAATCCCCTGTCCAAAAGCTTTGTGTTTGACCACTTGTCCGACTAACTGCATTTTACGTCTCCTCTCCAAATAAAGAAAAAGCTTTTCTTACCATGCCCATAATGGTATGCATTCCAGCCATTTCTTTTAACCCATGAAAGCGATGCGCCAGATTATTCTTGGGTTTGCGCGGCGGCACGCTTTTCGTCATGGATGCGCAGGATAATGCTATCCGCGTCAACCTGCAAATTGATTTTCTCGTTTTGAAATTCGGAAATATCACCAACTGTCAAGACACTGCCAACCGGAACACCTTCAAGATTGATCGTTACGGTGTCAATCATATCTGCCGGAAGGGATGCGTAAGGGATTTCAAGCATCATCTTTTCCACTGTCCCGGCAAGTACATCCTCGTTTTTCAGCATAATATGGATAATACTGTTGACTTTTTGATCGGCACTCAAAGCTTGAAAACTGATGTGAACGATCTCGTTGTTGAGCGTATTCTGCGTTTTCTCTTTTATTTGTACCGGGATGATCTGACCATCAAGAACCAACTGCAGCTTACTGCCTTCCCGCTTAAGGCGAATCAGCTTGCGCGCAGCTGTTTCATCCATTTGGATCGGAATGGACTCCTGCAAGGTTCCGCCGAAAATGTTACCCGGTACAAATCCCGAGCGCCTTAAATACTTCGTTTTTGCTCCAATATCACGTTTTTGTACTGTAATGACATCCATGCTTTTCCCTCCTGAAGATTGAATGTTTAGATCCACAGATCACATTGTGCGGCTTTAAAGCCATGTTTCCCCATGCGTACAATAAAAAGAAGGACTTTTTATATAACACCCATACAGTGTGATACCTAAAGCCCTTCTTAAAAAGACGGTTCTTTTTTATTTCATTGTTTTTATTATAACATAGATAAGTCATAAATGCAAGTCAATCGCTTGTAAGGCAATCATCCGTATTGAAAAAGGGATGAAAAAGACAAGGTTTGCAGCTCTCTGATCGAATGAAAGCAGGCGACCCGACCGCTATTTCCAGCACACTTAGCCGCTTTCGGGCCACTTTTACCGCAATAGAAATAACCTCCCGAAAATCTATTTCAAAATCTAGCGAACAGATTTCAGAGGCTTCGAGCGGCAGAAATTCAATTTCAGTACTTTTTTGAATAAAAAAGTACTGAAAACCACGTTATTACGCAGTTTTCAGTACTTTTGGTGCGCGAGGCGGGACTTGAACCCGCACGTGCGTAATGCACACTAGAACCTGAATCTAGCGAGTCTGCCAATTCCACCACTCGCGCATAAACTTATTGGGTAAAACAGCTTGTTTATCATACCATACAGCCTTCCGGATGTCAACAAGAAACCAAAAAAATCTGCCGTTTTTTAGAACGGCAGGATCTGAATATCTTTCAGGCAAACAGATAAAGAAAAAACCGCCTTTCTTGAAGGAATCAGCGGAAGAAAGACGGTTTGTTGGGGTTTGCTTCCTATTCGCTTTCTTCTTTAGATGCATCATCCAAGCTGGAGGGTTCCGGCGGGCATTCCGCCCCGGCGTCCACACTCTCTTTTTGACTCGAATCATCGCTGGAGTTGGAGGCCGGATCACTGGCACAGGAGGGCTGCGGTGTTGTCTTTTTTATTTTAATTTCCGCTGTCGGTTCAATTGTTCCGCCCCTGTCAATTCTGATTTCCCCGATTGGTTCGGAAGTGGGTTCGTCTTCCTCCGGCGATTCCGTTTCCACGGTTTGAAAAGATGCTTCAATGGGCTTGGACCTGTCTTCCCGTTTCAGGCTGGATTTCAAGGCGGCGATCTGCCGGCTGTTTTCTTCGATCATCTCTTGGCTGGCTTTAATCTTGGAGCAGCAAGAGGCATAACTATCTTCCGGCATGCCGCAATGCTCTTCATAGTATTGTTTTCCAATCTCCATATATAGGCTTTTGATGTTATCTTCCTGCTTGGCGTTGTTTAAATTCAGTCGGGTAATCTCCGCAAGTTTCTTTGAAATATCTGCGGTGGAATGCGCAAAATCTGACGTAATTTTTTTTACATCTTCCCAGATAGCCATTTAAAATCCCTCCGTTTTGTCTGTTATGGTTGGTTCTTGATGAATGACAATACTATGAGCCATTGGTATAGTTTGTTAAAATGACGGATCTTAAACATACTTTCCTTTTATACTGCATTTTTTATATACAAACAGGAAAAAAGTTTCTTCCCTTTTTCGCCGGCGCAAGGCGAAAGCGCACGGAAAGCCAATATGCTAGCGTTTGTGCCGAGGATGAACAAAGCCGCTCATGGTTCCATAACAGCATGCTTGCGCAATCAAAACAGGGCCGTTGCGCCTGCATTGCCGGAGCGGATCTGCCTTTTTAATCATGGCCGGCCCTGGCGTCCGCACCTTGTCGGTCAGGCTTTCCCATGCAGACGGGCGGCTGTGAGGGTATTTTCCAGAAGCATTATTCTGGTCATTGGCCCCACACCGCCGGGCACCGGTGTAATAAAAGATGTTTTGGGCATCACTTCATCAAATAAGACGTCTCCGCAGAATTTTCCGTTTTCGTCCCGGTTCATCGCCACGTCCACAACCACCGCTCCTTCCTTGACCATGGAGCCGGTAATGAGGTCCCGCCTTCCAACGGCGGTTACCAAAATATCCGCCATACGCGTAATGTGCGGCAAATCCGGCGTCTGGGAATGGCAGATGGTAATCGTGCCGTTTCGGCCCAGCAACAGCAGGGACATAGGCTTTCCCACAATATTGGAACGGCCCACCATAACGCAATGCTTCCCCGCAATTTCGATGGAATATGCGTCCAGAAGGGCAAGAATGCCTGCGGGGGTGCAAGGAAGAAATTGGGGGTTCCCGGTGGCAATCAGCCCCACATTATATGGATGGAACGCATCCACGTCCTTAGAAGGATTGATCGCTGCAATGACCTTATCCTCCGATATGCCGGCGGGAAGGGGAAGCTGTACCAAAACGCCGTCGATTTCCGGCTGCCGGTTGAGTTTTTCCAGCAGAGAGAGAAGATCCTCCTCTTTTGTGTCAACGGACAATGCGTATTCTTTGCTTATAATCCCGCATTCGGCGCAATCTTTTTCTTTATTGGTAACATATGTTCTGGAAGCGGGATCGTTTCCTACTAAAATAACCGCCAGAGCGGGAGGATGCGACATCACCGCCGTTTGGGCGGCAATGCGTTCCTTATACGACCGGGCAAGTGCCCGGCCGTCCATAATAACTGCCATGTAAATGACCATTCCTTTCGAGTTGTTCAGTTTATTGGTTCTCTTGCCGTTCCTCCTGGATCGGGGGTTCCTTTTTTTGGTTGATAAAAAGGTCTTCCGGACGATGAGTTCGGAATTTTAAGTTGTAGATCAGCAGGATGATGGCAATGGCGCAGGAAAGAAAAGCGAGCACCTGAGAGGCGCGAATGGGTACGCCGAACAGTTTCAGGCCAAAAAAGTATAGGCTGTCGCTGCGAAACCCTTCGATAAATCCGCGGCCGAAACCATACCACGCCATATACAGCAAAAAAAACTGCCCGTCAAATTTACGAACGCACCGCCGGGCGAGCGAAACCAGCAGAACAAAACCCAGCGCATTCCAGAGCGATTCGTATAGAAAAGTGGGGTGCACTTCAATATAATGAACAGCGCCCACAATGCCGTTTTCTGCCGGAACATGAAGGCCCATGCGCCATGGCAGCGTCGTTTCCCCGCCATAAGCTTCCCGGTTGAAAAAATTTCCCCAGCGGCCCAATGCCTGTCCAATGAGAAGGCCGAAGCAAGCTACGTCCAAAAAGGCGCCAAAGCTGATTTTTCGGATTCTGCAGAAGACCAAAAGGGTCAGTACGCCGGCGATAATCCCGCCATAGATGGCAAGGCCGCCGTCCCAAATGAAAACCATCTGTTTAAAATCAGGCTTTAAAACCCCATTTACATCCTTTTGGAATAAAGAAAAATAAAAGATAATGTAATAGAGACGGGCACCCACTACAGAAATAGGTACGGCAAAGATCAAAAGGTCCAGCAGCTGCTCCGGCGAAACGCCAAAAGAAGGCGACTTTTTGCTGCAGTAAAACACAGCCAGAAGGAATCCGCAGGCGATAATGATACCATACCAGTAAATATCCTTTCCTAAAAAAGAAAACGCCACTTTTCCGGGATTCAGTTCCAAGCCGAGGCCTGGAAAGGTAATCGGATAGGTCAAATTTCAGCCGCCCCTTTCCTGTTGGGGCGCACAATGGAGATGGCAGACCGCTCCGGCGCAAACGCATGGATAATGAACTGTTCCACCTGGCTTTTATCGAGCCGTGCGTAGGCTTTGGGAAATTCTAAATAGGAAAAGTCCTGAAAGTAAGCGTCAGCCAGTTCCACGCAAGTGTTTTCCATCGAATTGAGATTCTGCAGCCGGCTGCCGAAAGCCGCTTTTTTCAGCCGCCGGAAAAGCGCTTCATCCAGCCCTTCCGCCGCGATAAGATCCCGCTGGGCCAAAATAGCGGCCGCTACAGCGTCCGGATCCCTGCTTTCGCCGCCCGCCAGCAGAAATCGGCATCCGGGATAGGTTTCAAACCCATATCCAAAATCATGATCAATCAGCCCGTCAGCGTAAAGGTGGGCGTATAGAGGACTGGAGCTTCCAAACAGCAGTTCGCAGGCAAGTTCGCCCGTCAGCTGTTCTTCCAAGGGATCGGCTTCGGAAAGCGGCTGTTTCCAGCCGATATAGAACAAGGGAGCGGACA
>JAQVYO010000128.1 GCA_028708585.1 Oscillospiraceae bacterium | reverse complement strand
TTTCTTGTGGCCGACCGTATATCCCGCGTTCTGAAGCAGCAGCCTGGCGGCGCCGGCGCCAAATCCTCGCCACGCTTCCCTGTCCGCCCGCTGATCCCGGGGATTTGCTCCTGTTTCGATGACCACAACATTTGCTCCGGCATTCACCGCCTCCTGGGACGCCGGATGCACGCAGATATCAGGTACCTTATATCCTCCCGTCAGCCGCAGCACCGCAATGATCTGGGCAAGACGTTCCTTACTGATCGCCGGCTCCTCCCCCAGCGGGGTTCCTTTTACCGGTATTCTCGCCATTGCTCCGGAAATCGCAACGCCGTATCTCATGGAATTAAAAAATACATCCGCGATTTCCTCATTGGTATGCTCCGGGCCAACCGGCTCCACCAGGTGAATCAGCTTGAGGGGAGATCGGAGAATAGATTCCAGCGTTGCCATGCGCTGCCGGGGGTCAAAGGGTGTCTGAATTCCTTCTCTCAGCCGGACGGCATGATAAATACCACTGGCCCCCGCCTCATAAATTTCATTTGCCGTCTGCACGTCAAATTCCCCAATGTTTAAAATCAATTCATACTCGCCGGAAACTTCCGACCGGATGTTTTGCAGCAGATCTTTTAAGGAAGCAACATGATAAAACTCCGTCGTCCGCAAAACGATAAAATGGATTCCCTCCGCCGCGTACCTGCGAACCTGCTCCAAAATTTCTTCCGGACTGTAGATTATCTCCCGCTTGACAACGCCCCACTTTTCCCCAAAAGAGCAGAACATGCAGTTCATAGGGCATCGCGCATAATCCAGGCCGATAGCGCCCCACAGGTAGGCGGACGATCCGGTGATCACTTGAGCCGCCTCGTTTGCGGCGCGGCACAACTCGTCATATTCCTTTGTGTTCAGGGGAATATCCAACAGGCGAAGCATCACATCCCTGCTTTGCGTATCGCCGTCGAGGCACTGCTTTTTCACGGTTTGAATCAGATCCATCAGCTCGTTTGACATGGCCGCGCCACCGGTCAAAGCAATTTGTCCAGAATGTCGCAGGCATCGCAGACCAGATGAGGGCATACCGTGGCCAAAAGCCCCTTCTCCATGATGGCTTGCATCCCCTGGGGTTTGGAAAGGTCCTGTCCCAGAATTTCTTTGCAAATCAGGCTGTTGTTTTTTTCTTTAAATTTGTCTTCAAATTCCTTCTTTTTCCGCAGCAAAAGATTCTTGGTATCCGCATCGTCCGGTTTACAGTGGCCGTATTTTAACCCCAGCGCCATCAAGGCCCCTGTGACACATCCGCAGGTTTCACCCTGCCACATCCCGCCGCCGAATGCAGATGCAACCTTCAGCGCCAGATCGGTATCCATCCCCAGCTTTTCCGCCGCATAGCGCAAAACCACCTGAGAACAGTCAAACCCCTCGCCAAAGCCTTTCAGCGCATCTTCCGGCATCATTCGTTTCTCCATGTTGGCACCTCTTTCCCATTCGATTCAGTCCATTATACTGCAGCGCATCAAATCCAATCAAGCATCCAACAAATTTTTGGTCATTTTGCCATATTTATCGTTTGTATGCCTATTCCGTCAAAGCCCGGACTTTCCTGCTTTACTGAAAACCGGAAAAACGCCCCAGGAGCAGGAAGCAAACCGGGATTCAGCTCCAAATGCGGATCAAAAGGGTAACCAGGACAGGCGCCAAAATTACGGTAATCAGCCCGGCAATGGAAACCGCCAGGCTCCCCATTGCCGCCTCCTCCTCCCCCAGCTCAACCGCCTTGGCAGTGGCAATCCCATGCGCCGCGGTACCCATGGCAAGCCCAATGGCCACCTTGCTGCGTATCCCGATGAGCCGGCAGAAGGCGGGTCCGGCCACCGCCCCCAAGATACCAGACAGCAGCACCGCAATCACCGTTATGGCTTTCACGCCACCAAGCGTCTCGCTTACTCCCATAGCAATCGCGCTGGTAACCGACTTGGGAATCAGCGACATGGTCAGCGTCCGGCCCAGTCCAAAAATCCGGCACAGCGCAAACACGCTGACCATGGAAAGGATTGCGCCAATGGCAATGCTGATTAAAATCACCGGCGCATTTTTTCGGATCAGACCCACCTGATCGTAAAGCGGGACCGCCAAAACCACGGTGGCGGGGCCTAAAAGGACGGTAATCAATGACCCGCCGGCATTATACTGGGCAAAATCAATATGAAACAAAAGCAAGATCCCGCAAATCATCAAGATGGTCAAAAGCATGGGGTTTAAAATGGCCGCCCTGGTTTTTCGATAGAGAAACGTAAAGAATGCGTAGAGCGCAACCGTTAAGGCAAGGCCAAACAGGGGGTTTGACACAACCTGGTTCTTTATGGCTTCCATGGCGCAATCCTTTCTGCAAAAAATCAGTTTCACCGCTTTATGCTGCCCAAGCGCTATGGCCCGTCCTTCTTTCGCCCGGCAGGTTCTTTTTTTCTCTTTTTTCGCCTGGTGCGCCACCTCTGAATCAGCTGGGCGCTCCATCCGGTGGCACCCATGACAATCAAGGTGGTAAAAGCAATAATCAGCAGAAATGGCACGATCACCCTTTTGATTTGATTAAAATAGACCAAAATGGCAACCCCGCTGGGGACAAAAAACAACGTCATGTTTTTTAAAAAGAAATCCGAAACCCGTTCAATCCTCGATTTCTTTAAAACGCTCGTCACAAGCAGGACAAATAGAATCGCCAAGCCGAAGATATTGCCCGGTATGGGTAGGCCGGTCAAAAAATGAATGGCTTCCCCCACGGCGCAAATTCCAAAAAGAATCCCGCACTGCACCAAAATTTCCATATTTTTTCCCTCAAGCCGGCGTGTTTCTTCCATGGAAATTCTTGCCGGAATCAGGGCAAGCGTTTCCCGGTACTTTCACAAGTATACCTCCTCCGTGGCGGCCCGGTCAAGAGGGGCGGCTGTCACGTAATCAACGCCTGTCCATCCATCCGCTTTGCCCTCTGTTTGACGCGCTTTCCCTGGCCGGCTGCGCCGCGCCCGCCTGTCCCGCCGCATGGCAAATATATTATCGCATCTGGTTCCGCGCGATGAAATCGCTGCCCTTGCATCAGCCGGCTCCTCCTTTTACCCAGCGCCCGCCGAAGCGGAAAAAAAGCGCCTTCTCGGAAAGGAATGTTCTCCGAAAAGGCGCTTGTCTTATGAGCAAAGAGGCGCCAAACCATCGTTTTTCACGCCTCGGTTCTTTTGTTACTTGACCAGTTTGGAAATGATCTTAAATTCGTCGGTACCCGCTCGCCGTGTCAGCTCAAAGAGAATTGATTCACTGGTAGTGATAATGGCGCCTTCCTCCCGCATCCGTTCCAGGGCCGTCGATTTATCCAGGGCGGTGCGGGATCCCACGCAATCGGCCGCCACAACCGGCTTGTACCCGTCCGCAATCAAATCCAGAACCGTCTGTAAAACGCAGACGTGAGTTTCCGTCCCGCAGACGATAACATTGGGCTTTCCCAGCTGTGCAACCTGTTTTTTCAGTTGCTCAACCTCGAGGCAGCTAAACGAAATCTTTTCAAAGCGCTGGACGCCTTGCAGTATCGGATCCAATTCGGGAACCGTCAGCCCCAGTCCCCTCCGATACTGCTCTGTTACAACCATGGGAATTTTAAGGGCACTCAAGCCCGCCAGCAAAATTTTAAGCCGCTCCACCAGCTCTTCCCGGCCGTTCATAGCGGGAATCAGCTTTTCCTGACAATCTACAACAATGGCGCAAGTCTGATCAGATAAAATTCTCATAATTCATTCCTTTCCGATGGCATTTTAGGGGTTTCCGTAAACCGCCGGGCCGCAAAATTTTAGCCCCACGCGATCAGAACAGTCCGGAAAAGACGGGGGCGGATCTTCCCTTTTCTTAGAACCGGATGCTCTTTCATTATTTTATCATGTTTTTTTAATATTTTGTATCCTAATTTTTTATTTTTCCTCCCTTCCCAAATCGAGAGGCGCCCCCTTTCCATGAAAACCAGCCCGCCGCTTTCTCGGGCGCCGCGCGGCGGTGTGCCGCATAGAATAAAAATGGGAGGGATGAACATGATTTGGAACAACAGCCAAGCAACCGTTCTCATGCGGGAAACCAAACGGGAATTCCGATATCAAAACACCGTGGTACTGACGCTTTCTATGAAATATCCGGAAATCAGCCTGCGCAACAGTCCCATTGCGGAAACCCGCATTAACGCCCGTATCCACTCGCAAACCACCCGGTTCACCCGCTATGCTTCCAATACGCTGTATCGCCAGGCGGTGCGGGACTATAAAAACGCTCTCAGCCAGGGATACCCCTTTCGTCCTTATGAAGCAATCTTAAATTATCAGGTTCCCTATTATGAAAATTGCTACTTAAGCGCCTACCGGGATCAATATGAATACACCGGCGGCGCGCATGGAAGCACCATCCGCTTGTCCGATACCTGGAATCTGAAGACAGGCGCCAGAATCCCTTTGTCCCGCTTCTTCCCCCGGGGCAGCAATTACCGGAAATTTCTGATCGATCAGATCGTAAAACAGGCCGAGCACAATATGCATCAAAACCCCGACATTTATTTTGCAGATTACAAAACGCGAATTTATAAATACTTCGATCCGGAAAGTTATTATCTCACACCCAGCGGCCTTTGCATCTATTATCAACAATATACAATCGCGCCATATGCCACCGGCATCGCTTTGTTTCTCATTTCGTACCGAACGCTGCAGT